>JBOGKL010000204.1:0-4018 GCA_050745525.1 Terriglobales bacterium
CCCGGCGCCGGGCCGGTCGCGGTGCGCAAGGAACTCGAGCCCTATCTGCCCATCCCGGTGCTGACGCGCAAGCCGGATGGGGAGCCCGCGCTCGCCTACGACCGCCCGCGCTCGATCGGCCGCGTGCGCGCCTTCTACGGCAACTTCGGCATGTTCACGCGCGCGCTCGCCTACATCATGGCCAACGGCTGCGATGGGCTGCTGCAGACCACCGAGGATGCCGTCCTCAACGCCAACTACATCCGCAAGAAGCTGGAGGGCCACTACGCCCTTCCCTACCCCACGCCCTCCATGCACGAGGTCATCTTCAGCGACGCGCTGCAGGCGGCGCAGGGCGTGCGCACCGGCGATATTGCCAAGCGGCTCATTGATTACGGGTTTCATCCCTACACCGTGTCGTTTCCATTGGTGGTGCGCGGCGCGCTCATGATCGAACCCACCGAGAGCGTCAACCGCGAGGAAATGGATGAGTTCATCGCCGCCATGCGCGCCATCGCCGACGAGGCGCGCACCCAGCCGGAACTCGTCACTGGCGCCCCGTACACGACCAAGATTTCACGTCTCGATGAAGTCGCCGCCGCGCGCAACCCGGTGCTGCGCTGGAAGCCCACGGTCTGAGCGGCGGTGCGCTGCTTCTTCGCCATCCCGGTAAGCGGCGAAGCGGCGCAGGTTTTGACCCGGACGCTCACTGACCTGCGCCGGCAGTACCCTGAGGTGCGCTGGGAAGCGCCCGAGGCTCTGCACCTGACGCTGCAGTTCATCGGGACGTGGCCGGATGCGCGGCTTCAGGAACTGACCGCCGCGGCCGGCGGTTGGCGCTGGCTGCCTTTCACCCTGCATTTGACGGCCTTGGGCGCGTTTCCAAACCTGCGGCGCCCACGCATCGTCTGGGCCGGGGCGGAGGCGCATCCGTCCTTGAGCGCGCTCGTGGACGGGCTCGCGCGGCAGCTTGCGCCTCTGGGCCTGGAGCGCGAGGCTCGTCCCTTTACACCCCACATCAGCCTGGCGCGCATCAAGCCCGGCCAGCGGCTCGGACTGCTGCCGGCGGCTATTTCCGGCGCGCTCCCGGGGGAAGAGTTTTGCCTGTACGAAACTGTTCCCGGCGCGCCGGTCGCGCAGCGCTATCAGGTGCGCGGACGCTTCCCCGCCGCGGCTTAGCCCAGCAGTTTGCTGCCGGCGGTCTGCTCGTTGATCCAGGCCAGATAGGCGGCGCTGCCCTCCTCCACCGGCACGGCCAGAATTTCCGGCAGCTCGTAGGAATGCATGCGCCCGATGAGCTCGGCCAGAGCGGCAAAACAATCGCGCGTGGTCTTGAACGTAAGCGGCACTTCCGTTGCCGCATCCAGCTTCCCCTGCCACCAGAAGCGCGAGCGGACCTCCGGGGTAATCGTGGCGCAGGCCGCCAGCCGCTGCTCGAGCGCGGCGGCGGCGATGCGCCCGGCTTCTTCCATGGAGGCGCAGGCGGTTAGCACCAGGATGGCGTCGGTCATGTCGCTTCCAGTATGTACCACGCGGGTACTCCCCCATTGCCGCACGCAAAGCCAGTGCCTAGAGTGGATTAAGACTTGGTATGCAACTAAAGCAGCAACCGCAAGGCCCGCCTCGCCGTAGCCGCTTGGGCCACATCCTGCGCCTGACCCTGGTGGCCGTGCCGCTGTTGTGGCTGGCGCAGCAGGCCGTGTTCGGGCAGAACGGATTGCGCGCGCTCTGGCACACGCAGAAGCAGTACGCGCAGACGCTGGCGAGCGTGCAGGCGCTGGCGGCGCAGAATCGGGCGCTGAACCAGACCGTGCATCAGTTGCAGAGCAATCCGGCCCGCATCGAGACCATCGCGCGCGAGCAACTGCACCTCACCAAGCCGGGCGAGATCGTGTATACCTACCCGGTGCAGGCCGCGCCGGTTACCAGCTCCGCTTCCTTACACCGCTGATTAACGCACGACGCCGGCCAGCGGCGAAGACGCAGCGGCATAGAGCCGGGTGGGCATGCGCCCGGCGAGAAAGCCGCGCCGCCCCGCTTCGACGGCAAGCTTCATCGCCACCGCCATCTGCTCGGGGTGCTCGGCTTCGGCTATGGCCGTGTTCATGAGAATGCCGTCGGCGCCGAGTTCCATGGCACGCACCGCATCGGAAGCGCAGCCCACGCCGGCATCCACGATCAGCGGCACCGTCGTGATGCGCTCACGCAGGATGCGCAGCGTTGCCGGATTCTGCAAGCCCAGCCCCGAGCCGATGGGCGCCGCCAGCGGCATCACCGCCGCCACGCCGGCATCGAGCAGCCGTTGCGCGGCCACGACGTCGTCGTTGGTATAGGCCATCACCAGGAAGCCTTCTTTCACCAGCACGCGCGAGGCCTCGATCAGCGCCTGCGTGTCGGGGAACAGCGTCTGGCGGTCGCCGATCACTTCCAGCTTGATCCAGGGATTGTCCAGCGCCTCGCGCGCCAGGCGCGCCGTGCGCATCGCCTCCTCGGCGGTGTAGCAGCCGGCCGTGTTCGGCAGCACCGCGACGCGGTTCAGGTCGAGGTAGTCGAGCAGGTTTTCGCGGCCGCGGTCGGTGATGTTGACCCGGCGGACGGCCACGGTCACCATGGCGGCGCCGCTGAGAGACACGCAGCGCGCCGTCTCCTCCATGCTGCGGTACTTGCCGGTGCCCACCAGCAGACGGGAGGCAAAGGAACGGCCGGCGATTTGCAGAGAGCCGAGCGGATCGGACGGCGGCGCTTCCATAGCTCTATTTTAGCTGCTTCGACTTCGGCTTCGAGGCAGGCTTGGCCGCGGGCTTGGGCGCGGTTTTGGAACTCTGCAGCAGCGCCACCAGCGCTTGCAGTTGCGCTTCGGTGAGGTTGCCGAAGGCCGGCATCACCGTGCCGGGCGAGTACTTGGCGGGGTTGCGGAAATGCCCGGTCAGCCAGGCGTTGCTGCGATGGCGCAGTCCCTCGGTGGAAAGGTCGGGGCCGACGTCACCCCCCTCGCCCTCGAACTTGTGGCACATGTAGCAGTCTTCCTGGTGCAAAATGCGCTTGCCATAGGCGATCTGTCCGGCCAGCGTCTCCGCCGGCTTGGCGGGGGTGACCGGCGGAGGCGGCGACGCCAGTTCGGCCAGCGCGGCATCCTGCGCGGGCGTCAGCCGCGGCAGCGCGTGCACGTAGCGCACCACCTCCCAGATCTGATCGCTGGTTAGCATGTTGTGCCAGCCCGGCATGCCGGTGAGGCGGATGCCGTTGTTCACGATCCAGAACAACTCGGCAGGGTTCCAGCCCTGCACGTGCGGCGAGGTCAAATCCATGGCCGGGGGATTCATTGCCAAACCGAGGGGATTTTGCGAATGCCCATTGCTGCTGTGGCACAGCGCGCAGTGCGCCAAAAAGATCTCGCGCCCCTGCGCCAAGGTGGCCTCGGTGTTCGGCACCGGGTCCTTCTTGTTTTGCGCCTCCATGGGAATGACGACGTCCTTGGCGGCATTGGCAAGTTTGGTCTCCAAGCCCGAGGGCTTGCCGCGCGCGCTGCAGGCGACGGCAAGAAGACAAACGGCGGCGAACAGCGCCACAATGGCTGGAGTACAATGCGATCGTTTCTGCCCGCTCATCCTTTAATCATGAGACGCGCCAGCCTGATTTTCTATGCGATTCTTTTCGCCTGCGGCACAACTGCCGCCGCACAGGCCGCGCTGACGTTGCACACCGGCTGGCAGGTGCGACCTTCGTCGCAGGTGAGCGCGGCGCCGGCAGCCATTTCACAACCGGGATTCCGCGCTCGCGGCTGGCTGCCGGTTTCGGTGCCCTCGACGGCCTTTAATGCCGAAGTGGTCAACCACCTTGTACCAAATCCCGACTACGGAATGAACCTGCGCGAGGCGCCGGGCGTTGCCTACAAAATCGGCGTGAACTTCACCCACGACGAAATTCCCGCTGACAGCCCCTACGCCGTGCCCTGGTGGTTCCGTACCGAATTTCAACTGCCGCGCCGCGACCGCGGCCGCGTGCTCTGGCTGGATTTTCACGGCATCAACTACCGCGC
>JBOGKL010000205.1:0-7126 GCA_050745525.1 Terriglobales bacterium
ACCATGGGCAGGGAGCGTCTATACTGATAGGAACTGCTTATGACCCGCCGGAATTTGAAGGGCGTACTGCTGGCCATTGCCGTGGCACTGGCGCTGGTGGCCATTTCCGATGGTCAGGGCATACCGGCTCCGCCCATCATCAAGCGCACACTACCGAAGCCCGCCGGAACGAGCGCGGCGATGCCGCTGCCCGAGCCGCCGCCGCCGCCCTTCGTGGTCACGCATTACGGCTTAAACCTAAAGTTTAATTTTCCCGCGCACAGTCTAGAAACCACGGCCAAGCTCACGCTCGTGCCCAACAGCGTGCTGTCCAGCGTCACCTTGCAATTGAACCAGGCGATGCACATATCCAGCATCACCGACGCGACCGGCAATCAGCTTGGGCATGCACGACAGCAGGACAAGATCATCATCACCTTTGCCTCGCCTCTCAACCCGGCGACGCCGGCGGCGTTTACCGTGGATTACGCGGGCGCCCTGCCCAATGCCGACCTGAGCCCGATCAGCGGCATACGGACAGCCTACGTGGGACCGGACGGGGCCTTCCTGCTCTACCCGGGCGAGTGGTTCCCCATGGCCGGCTACGGGACCTCGCGCTTTAGCGCCGACATCACGGCCACGCTGCCGCCGGGAATGACCATGGTCGCGAGCGGGACCGGCACCACGACGGCGGCGGCCAACGGGGACGTGACCTATCACTTTCAACAGGCGCACGCCAGCTTCCCCGGCACCGTCATCGTCACGCCGCTGAAGGCGCAAACGTTCACTCAAAGCGGGCTACAGTCGAGCTTCTACTTCGGCTCCGACGTGCCGCCGGCGCTGACGTCGCAGTACGCGGATGCGGCGACGAAAATATATACGTTTTTGAGCGACACGTTTGGGACGCCGCCGATGCAGGCGCTGCAGTTTGTCGAGCTGCCGTCGGATGCGCTGCCTTCGTTCGCCTCGCCGGGGCTGATCGTGCTCTCGCGCAACTCGATCGGTTCGGCGGTGAACGTGAACCTGCTGGTGGACGAGATTGCGCAGCAATGGTTCGGGGTCATGCTCTCGCCCGCCTCGCTCAACGACGCCTGGCTGCAGTACGGGGCGGCGCGCTACGCCGAATCGCTCTACATTCAGCACACCGAGGGCAACGCGGCGTGGGAGCAACTGGTGCAGCAGCTCGAGGTGGGCGCGCTCAGCTATCCGAACGTGGCGCTGAGCCGGTCGGATACGCTCTATGTGTTTTCACCGCAGTTCCAGGACATGAACTACGACAAGGGGGCGATGCTGTTCCACATGCTGCGCTGGCAGTTGGGGGATCAGCCGTTCAACAACGCGCTGCGCGACATCGTGAACAGCTACGCCTGGAAGCCGCTTTCGACCGCCGAGTTCGCCCAGGCGCTGGATAAGAGCACGCAGTCGGACCTGCGGAGCTTTTTCAGCCAGTGGTACCAGGGGACGGCGATACCGGCCTTCACCGATCAGTACACGGTGTACCGGCTGCAGGCGGGCGGCTATCGGGTGACGGGCACGGTGCAGCAGAACCTGGACCTGTTCAGCATGCCGGTGCAGGTAGCGGTGGAGACTGACGGGGCGACGTCCAGCCGGACCATCCCCTTGAACGGCAACACGGGCGACTTCAGCCTGGATATGCAAGACCGCCCGGTGAAGGTGACGCTGGACCCGAGCGACTGGATCCTGAAGGCCAGCCCCGGCCTGCAGCTCAAGGTGGCGCTCTCGCGCGGGGACAACGACGTGGCGGCGGGGAATTTCCCGCAGGCGGTGCAGCAGTACGAGGCGGCGCTGAAGATCAGCCCCATCAGCTCGCTCGCTTACTACCGGCTGGCGGAGGCCTACTACCAGGAGGAGAACTGGCAGAACGCGGCCGATGCCTACCGGCAGGCGATCAACGGGGATTTGAACCCGGCTTGGGTTGCGGTCTGGAGCCACATTCAGTTGGGGAAGATTTTTGATCTCACCGGGCAGCGCGACCGCGCGCTGA
Source organism: Terriglobales bacterium (assembly GCA_050745525.1). Taxonomy (GTDB): domain Bacteria; phylum Acidobacteriota; class Terriglobia; order Terriglobales; family SCQP01; genus SCQP01. The sequence goes on from JBOGKL010000205.1 coordinate 1,985, forward strand.
ACGAGTACCAACTGGCCATCGCCACCCACGACGACACCAACAACGCGCAGGAGATCGCGCGCCAGTACATGCAGGCGCCCTACAAGACGGCGACGGCGCCGGGGCCGGCGGGCAGCTAACCCGATGGCGAACGCCGACTGCCTGTTCTGCCGCATTTTGAGCGGAGAGATTCCGGCGCGCAAGGTGTTCGAGGACGAGCACATGTTTGCGTTCGAGGATATCCATCCGGGCGCGCCGACGCACATTTTGCTGGTGCCCAAGCGGCACCTGCGCGGGCTGGCGGAGGCCGAAGCCGCCGATGCGGCGCTGCTGGGGGAGATGCAATTGCGGGCGGCGGCACTGGCGCGCGAGCGCGGGCTGAAGGGCGGCTACCGCACCGTGCTCAACGTCGGGCCCGATGCCGGACAGAGCGTGTTCCACCTGCACCTGCACTTACTCGGAGGCCGGGCATTAGCGTGGCCGCCAGGCTGAGGCCGGCAGGGGGCCGGCCAGTCTACGTTTCCCGCAGGGCCTGGACGGGAGGGATGCGGCTGGCGCGGCGGGCGGGCAGGTAGGAGGCGGCCAGGGCGACGGCGAGGAGGACGGCGGCGACGACGCACCAGGTCAGAGGGTCGAGCGAGGCGGTGCGGTAGAGGAGCGTGCCGAAGCTGGCGCGCATGAGGCCGGTGAGCAGCCAGGCGCAGAGCAACCCGAGCGCCAGACCGGCCAGGGCCAGGCGTCCACCGATGGCCACTACCATGCCGGCAACCGTGGAGGGATCGGCGCCTAGCGCCATGCGTACCGCCAGCTCGCGCTTGCGCCCGCTGACGGCGAAGGCCAGAACGCCGTAGAGGCCGATGGCGGCCAGCAGCAGCGCCGCCAGACCGAAGATTGCCAGCAGAAGCATGTTGAAACGGCGGGAGGTGATGGAGGCATCGAGCACCGCGGCCAACGGGCGGATGGCGGCTACGGGAACTTCCGCATCCACGCTGGCGACGAGACGGCGCAGGGGGAGCGCGGCGGATTCAGGGCCGCGCACGGACAGGTAAATGTTGCGGCAGGCGCCGGGGACCGGCGCTTTGCTATCGCACTGCTGCTGGTAAGGTTCGTAGGTCGAGAAGCCGGCGGGCTGATCCAGTCCGGCCTGCTTGACGTTGCCGGCGACGCCGACAATGGTGAGCCAAACCGCTTGCGGGCCGGGCAGGCCCCAGGTGATGCGATGGCCGACGGCGTCGCCGTGCAGCCAGTAGCGGCGGGCCACGTTGGCGCTGACGATGACGACGTTTGACTTGCCCAGGGACTCCTGCGGCGTGAAGGCGCGTCCCTGCTCGATGGGAATGCCGAGCGAGCGGAAATAGGAACCCTCGACCAGGGTGTGCTTGGACATGGGCACGAGCGCGCCGGGCGCGAGCGGCTGGCCTTCGATGCTGAAGGCGTGCGTCCAATTGGGTTCGGTGGGCAGGGCGGTGGCGGCGGCTACGCTGCTCACCCCGGGCTGGGAGGCGAGCGTGCGCTGCAGGGCATCGAAGAACTGCGCGCCCTTGCCGGGCTGGGCGTAGGGGGATTGGGGCAGCAGGAGCGAAGCGGTCTCGACGCCTTGCGGCGAGACGCCGGCGCCTTCATCCTGCGCTTGCAGGAAGCTGTGGATGAGAAGGCCGGCGCCGCAGACGAGGACGAAAGCGATGGCCACCTGGGCCACAACCAGAGCCTGGCGGGTACGGGCGCCGGAACCGCCGCCGGCGAGGGAGGGTGCGTCCTCGCGCAAACCTTGTTCAAGGGCGCCTTTGCGGGCGGCGAGCGAGGGCAGAAGTCCACAGATCGGGCCGACGATGAGGGCCAGGACGGCGGCGACGAGCACGGCCCATCCATTGAGGCCGATGGCGCGCACCTGGGGCAGGGTGGCGGGAGCGGCGGAGGTGAGGGCGTGCAGCGCCACCCAGGCCAGGGCGAGACCGCAGGCGGCGGCGGCCAGGCTCAAGACCGTGGATTCGGTGAGCGCCTGGCGGATGAGACGGCCTCCGCTGGCACCCAGAGCCGAGCGCAGCGACCACTCGCGGCGGCGGGTCGAGGCGCGCACCAGGAAGAGATTGGCGGCGTTGGCGCAACTGAGCAGCAGCAGCAGCGCGGCGGCGCCGATGAGCAGATCCATGAGCACGCGGGCGGGGCCGACGACGAGCTCGCGCAGCGGATCCGCCACGACCTGCACGCTCAGGCCGTGCAACGGGCCCAGCTTGTGGGTCCAGGCGGCGAGGATGCGCCCGCCGGCGACGCCCATCTGCGCGCGCGCTTCGGCGAGCGTGGCGCCGGGGCGCAGGCGCGCGACGACGTAGTAATCGAAATCGTCGGCCAGGTCGGCGAGCTCGGCCGGGGTGAAGGCCATGGGGACGAAGATTGCCGCAGGACGATTGTCGGGCAGGCCGCGTGGCGGGCACTCGAAGCTGGGCGGGGTGACACCGATGATGGTGTACAACTGGCCGTCGAGGTGGATGGAGCTGCCGATGACGCCGGGGTTGGCGCCGAAGTTGCTGCGCCAAAGGGCGTCGCTGAGCAAGGCGACGTTGTGGCCGGGGGTGTCTTGGGCGGCGGTGAAGAGCTGGCCGATCTCGGTATGCGCATGGAGCAGCGACAACAGGCTGAAGGAGACGCGGGCGGTCTCGACGCGCTGGGCCGGGCCGGAGCCAGTCACCAAGTCGCGCTGCATTTCGGTGAAGCTGCCCACCTGGGCGAAGGCGGTGCCGCTCTGGCGCATGGCGGCGATGTCGGGGGCCGAGACCGTCACCGGCACCTTCGACATCATGGGGATCACTTCGCGGATCAGCACCAGGCGGTTGGCCTGCGGATAGGCCAGCGGCTGGAGGAGCACGGCATCGGCTACGGAAAAAATGGCAATGGCGGCGCCCAGGCCCAGCGCGAGCGTGAGCAGGGCGGGGATGGCAAAGCCGGGGGCGTGGCGGAGGCTGCGGACGGCGTAGCGGATGTCGCGAGCCAGGGTTTCCAGAGCGCTCACGCCACGCGCGTCGCGGCAGGCTTCCTTGGCGGCCTCTTCGCCGGCGAAACCGCCGGTGGTGGCAGCGTGGAAGGCCATCTCGTCGTTGAGGTCGCGTTCGAGCCTTCCCTTCCCGAACAAGGCACGCAAGCGATAGCCGATGTCGTGGAGCATGGGGATGGCCTCAGGCGGACTGCAGGATGTTCTCGACCGCCAGGGCCAACTGGCGCCAAGCGGCGGTTTCGGCCTCGAGGCGTTTGCGGCCGGCGGCGCTGAGCTCGTAGAATTTGGCGCGGCGGTTGTTGTCCGATTCGCCCCAGCGGGCGCGCAGCCAACCGCGGCGCTCGAGGCGGTGCAGGGCCGGGTACAGCGAGCCGGGCTTGACCGAGACCGTGCCGCGCGAGATCTGGGAGATGCGCTCGGCGATGGCGCAGCCGTGGCGGCGCTCCAGCGCCGCGGCGCGGAGGATCAAAAGATCGAGAGTGCCTTGAGGAAGGTCAGCCATCGCGTCACCTTAGCACGAGCTTCTATCGAAGCGCAAGGGGAGGCGAGGTCAAGCGCTCGCGGACGGCGGCGGCGAGGGCGGCGCGCGGCTCGGCGGCGTGCATCCAGGACTCGGGCGGGATGGGGGGAAACACCTGAAGGTGGACGGTGCCGGAGCGGATGCGGGTCGAGCCGCGCGGCATGAGCGCGCCACTTCCGGTGATGCGTACGGGCACGACCACGGCCTGGGCTTGCTCGGCCAGATAGAAGGGGCCCTTTTTGAACTCGAGCAGGTTTCCGTCGGGCGAGCGCGTGCCTTCGGGGAAGATCAGGAAGGAACGGCCGGCGCGCAGGACATCGGCGGCGCGCGCGACGGTGGCGCGGGCGGCCTCGCGGTCGCCGGCGCGCTCGACCGGGATGAGGCCGCCAACGCGCAACACGGTGCCGAGGATGGGCACGGAGAACAACTGCTTTTTCGCCAGTAGGGCGAGGTTGCCGGGCAGGGCGGAGACGAGGATCGGGGGATCCAAATTACTTTGATGATTGGCCATGTAAATGGCGGCGGGGCCTCGTGGCAAGAGTTCCAGGCCGGAGATTTCGATCTTTACGCCGGCGAGGCGGAAGAGAAAGCGCAGACCCAGCCGGGCGGCGCGGTAGGTGAAGTCGAGACGGCCGGTGAGCCAGATGCCGGGCAGGCTGACGATGCCGGCGGCGACCATGTAGGCCCAGGTCAGCGTCCAGATAAACAGGGATTTGAGCATGACGCCCGCTAGGGGATCAGGAAGACGCCTTCGGCGACGATCGAGGCCGGACCGATTAGCTGGACCGGGCTTTTTCCGCCGCCCCAGATCACGGTTTGCTTGCCGCCCTCGGCCACGACCTCGACGGGGGAATCGGCGAGGCCGGCGGCGATCATGGCGACGGCAGAGGCCGAGCTGCCGGTGCCGCTGGAATGCGTAGGGCCGACGCCGCGCTCGAAGATGCGGATCTCAATGCGGCTGCGGGTGAGCACACGCACGAACTCGACGTTGGTGTGGGCGGGGAAATGGGGATGGCACTCGAGGGCGGCGCCCAGCTCCCGCCAGTTGGCGGGAAACGCCTCGACGCGGACGACGCACTGGGGGTTGCCCATAGAGAGGACGTGCGCCGGGAGGGTTTGGCCCAGAACTTCGAGAGGTAGGGTGGGTTCGAGGAGCGGGATGCCGAGCTCAATGTTGACGACCCAGAACTGCCCGGCGCCGTCGAGCACAGTGGCGCGGCGCGGGCCGGCGCCGGTGAACAAATCACCCTGGCGGAAGCCGTGGCGGGCGTAGAAGGCGGCCACGCAGCGGGAGCCGTTGCCGCTGATCTCGGCTTCGCTGCCGTCGGCGTTGTAGAGCTGCAGGTCGAAGCCGGAACCGCGGGGAGAGACGAACTCGACGCCATCGGCGCCGATGCCGCGATGGCGGCGGCAGATGCGGCGCGCGAATTCATGGCGCTCGGGCGGGGCGACGGCGGCGGCATCCACGATGAGGAAGTCGTTGCCGTTGGCCTCGGCCTTGACGAAACGAACGTGGCTCCAGACGTGACTCGGCAATGGGCCGCTCATTTTTTTTCGTATACCTCGATGGCGTGCTGGGTGGGGACGCGCAAAACGGCAACCTGGGTAAAATATTGCCGCAAATCGCGGCGGTTCACCAGACGGGCGGTGGGGG
>JBOGKL010000206.1:0-4566 GCA_050745525.1 Terriglobales bacterium
GCTGGGCGTACTCAGCTAATCATCGAAGTCCAGGAATTCGACTTTTAAGGAGAAAAAACGACAATGGCTGGAAAACGTATTGTGCATGGCGAAAACTCGCGGCAGGCGATCCTGCGCGGGGTCAACACGCTGGCCGACGCAGTGAAGATCACCCTCGGCCCCAAGGGCCGCAACGTGGTGATCGAAAAGAAATTCGGCTCTCCCACCATCACCAAGGATGGCGTGACCGTGGCCAAGGAAATCGAGCTGCCCGATCTGCTCGAAAACATGGGCGCACAGATGGTGCGGGAAGTGGCGTCGAAAACCTCCGACGTGGCCGGCGACGGCACCACGACGGCCACCGTCCTGGCGCAAGCCATCTTCCGCGAAGGCGTGAAGAACGTCGCCGCCGGGACCAACCCCATGGCCCTCAAGCGCGGCATTGACCAAGCCGTGGCGGCGGCGGTGGAAGCGGTCAAGAAGATGTCGAAGCCGGTGCAGGGGGATATGATCGCGCAAGTGGGCACCATCAGCGCCAATAACGACTCCACCATCGGCGGCATTATCGCCGAGGCGATGAAGAAGGTCGGCAAGGACGGCGTCATCACGGTCGAGGAATCGCGCACGATGGAGACGCGGCTCGAGGTCGTCGAGGGCATGCAGTTTGACCGCGGCTACCTGTCGCCCTACTTCGTGACCGATCCGGACCGCATGGAAGTCGTGCTGGAGGAGCCCTACATCCTGATCCACGAGAAAAAGATCAGCTCGATGAAGGACCTGCTGCCCCTGCTCGAACAGATCGCGCGCGCGGGCAAGCCGCTGTTGCTCATCGCCGAGGACGTCGAAGGCGAGGCCCTGGCCACGCTGGTGGTCAACAAACTGCGCGGGACGCTGCACGCCTGCGCGGTCAAGGCGCCCGGCTTCGGCGACCGCCGCAAGGCCATGCTGCAGGACATCGCCGTGCTCACCGGCGGCGACTTTATCAGCGAAGAGCTGGGCGTGAAACTGGAGTCGGTCCAGTTGAGTCAACTCGGGCGCGTGAAGAAAGCCGTCATCGATAAGGACAACACCACGCTGGTCGAGGGCGCCGGCAAAACCGCCGAGATCGAGGGACGCGTAAAGCAGTTGCGTACCCAGGTTGACGACACCACCAGCGACTACGATCGCGAGAAGCTGCAGGAACGGCTGGCCAAGCTCGTCGGCGGCGTCGCCGTGATCAAGGTCGGCGCGGCCACCGAGAGCGAGATGAAGGAGAAGAAGGCGCGCGTCGAGGATGCCATGCACGCCACCCGTGCGGCCGTCGAGGAGGGCATCGTCCCTGGCGGCGGCGTGGCCCTGGTGCGCGCAGAAAAAGCCGTCGCCGCCCTGAAAGTCGCCGGCGATGAAAAGATCGGCGTCGAGGTCGTCCGCCGCGCGTTGGAGGAACCGCTGCGCCAGATCGCCCATAACGCGGGCCTCGAAGGCGCCATCGTCGTGGGCAAGGTGCGCGAGAGCACCGAGACCAACTTCGGCTTCAACGCCCAAACCGAGACCTACGAGGATCTGGTGAAGGCCGGCGTCATTGATCCGGCCAAGGTCACCCGCTTTGCCCTGCAGAACGCCGGCTCGATCGCCGGCCTCATGCTCACCACCGAAGCCCTGGTGGCCGAAATTCCTGACGAAAAGAAGGAAACGGCTGCCCCCGGCGGAGGCGGCATGGGCGGTATGGGCGGCATGTACTGAAGCCCTGCCCGCGTGCTTCCAGGCCCGGCTCTCGCAAGAGAACCGGGCCTTTTTTATGCCCGCTTTATTCCGGTTCCGGACGCGGCAGCGCCGCGGCGTGCTCCCGATGGCGTTGCTTTACGCTGTCGTCCACTTGCCGCCAGAAGCGGAGGAAGTAGCTCGACCCCGAGACCAGCGCCACGATCACCACCGCCCAGAGCGCGATCTTGCCCACCAAGCGCATGTCCACGCCCCATCCGAATAAATTTATGGTGCCGTACTTGACCGCCATGATGATGATGCATACGGCCACCACCTGGCTCACCATCTTCAGCTTGCCCCATTCGTTCGCCGCGATTGTGAACCCTTGCGAGGCCGCAATGCTGCGCAGCCCGCTCACGGCAAACTCGCGCCCGATGATGATCACCACCATCCAGGCCGGCACCAAAGCCGAATCAATCTGCACCAGCGAGATGAACGCGGCGGCGATCAGCAGTTTGTCCGCAATCGGGTCGAGCAGTATGCCCAGCGTCGTGATCTGGCCACGATGACGTGCCAAATAGCCATCCAACAGATCAGTAATCGCGGCCGCCAGGAAAATCGCAGTCCCGATGATCTCCCGGTCCGGCAGGCGGGTGCTGAACAGCACTGCGATCAACAGTGGAATCAAGAAAATGCGCAGCACCGTCAACGCGTTGGGAAGATTCACGTCACCACCTTTCCCATTTGAACCCACCCCCTTCGTTCCGTCAAACCGTAAGCGGGAGGCGCGGCAAAGCCGCGCCAGAGCCCGTGCCAGTCAATGCGCCGCATGCCTGGGCACCGTTCTGTTGCTCGCGGCGGTGGCTTGGGCCGCCATCCCCCCCCGCCTGGGCTACGCCTACTTCTACAAGCCCCCGAGCGACGGCACCAGCGCCCGCTTCCTCGCCCACCATTTCCAACTGATCATTCTGACGCACGGCGATGAAGCCTATCTCGCCCAGTTGCGCCACGCCGGCTATGGCGGACCGATCCTGCAATACGTGCCGCTCTACGAAGCGGAAGGGCCCGGGCCGTACGTCAACGCGCACGCCCGCTGCGACCTCGCCTATCCGCCCTACCAGCGCACCGTCGCTGACCGCCCCGGCGTGTTCTGCCGCCAGATTCATCCGCACGAATCCTGGTTTCTGCACAACCGCCGCGGCCAGCGGCTCTATACCCGCCATCGCTCGGCCAACGGGATCTGGCGCACCGTCTACGAGATGAACCCCGCCAGCCCGGGATGGCGCCATTTCTTTACCGCGCGGCTGCGGCAATACCGGCATCTCGGCTTTGATGGATTCTTTTTCGACAACGTAGATCTGAGCCGCTCCGGCCTGCTGCTGCAAATGGCCGACCGCGGCGGGCTCAAAGAGTACCCCACCGGCGCCCTATTTCGCACCGCCGTCGCCGGATTTCTCGCCGCCCTGCGTGCCGCCTTTCCCGGCGTTCCGCTATGGGCCAATCTCACCCATGACCCGGAACGGGCGGGAGCGTGGGCGAGCTATCTGCCCTATTTGAATGGCGTCATGGTTGAAGATTTTGCGCTGGGATGGCAGAGCTACCCGCTGGCGCCGGAGGCGCGCCGCGCCCAGTGGCACAACATCCGCCAGGCGCTCGGGCGCGGCCTCGCCGTCTTGCTCGTGGCCCAAGGCGCCCGCCACGATGCTCGCCGCCGCCGTCTAGCGCTCACACTGGCCTGGGCACTCACCGGCAGCGGCGGGCCGGTGTTCTTCCGCTACAACAGCGGCTCCATCGATGATTACCGCCAGGCGTGGTGGTGCAAGCTGTACACGGCCACGCCTCCGGCGCCGCGCGGACCTCTCCAGCGCTCGGGACTTGATTGGGTGCGGGCGTATCCGGGCGGCCGGCTCCGCATCTCGCTCGCTCCGCTCCAGGTCACGCTGCCGCCACGCTGGGCGCGGCAATGGCGAAAACGCTAAGCGCGGCGAATAGAAGCTTAGTCCAACCCGTGGCGCTCGACGTACAGCGCCGCTTCCAGACGATCGCTCACGTGCAGCTTCTGATAGGCGCGATTCAGGTGCGATTTCACCGTGGTTTCGGTGATCGCCAGTTGCGCGGCGATCTCCTTATTGCGCTTGCCTTGCGCCAGCACTTCGAGCACCCGCAGCTCGCGCGGCGTCAGCGCCTGACCCTCGACGCCCGGCTCCGGACGCAGCACCGAGAGCGCCACCTTGCGATCCGCCCACAACTCGCCGGCATGCACGCTGCGGATCGCTTTCACCACCTGCGCCAAGCCGGACTCCCAATCGAGATATCCGCTCGCCCCCAGGCGCAACGCGCGCACCGCCAGTTGCGGGCGGTTTTCCCCTAATACCAGCACGCGCAACCCTGCGCTCTGGCACCAGCGCCGCAGCCGGTTCCAACCTTCGTAGCTGGACGGAACCGCCGTCAGCAGGACCGCCGGCACTGCAACCCTGGATGCAGATTCCAGCACCGTGGCGCTGGCCACCAACTCGATATCGGGCACTTCGGCCAGTGCCGCCGCCAGCAACTGGTTCCAAAAGTCGGAGGGCAGGGCCAGGCTGAGGCGAAGGGTCGAGACGGAACGCACCCGGGAGGTCATACCGGGGTTGGATGCAGCTCTGGCAGTCGCGTCCTCCTTCCAAGGTTGGAAATCGGGTACCAACTTCTTTGCCCCCGGTCTGCAACAAGAGGGTAATTGTTCCCGGCCAGAGCCGTTTCTAAGCTAAATCGGATGGCCGTAAAAGACGGCGGAAAGCGAAGGAGCAACGTGCGGCAAAACATATGGCGGCAGCGGCGGTGGCAGCGGTGGGGCCACAGGGGGGGAATGTTGGCGGCGAGCGTGCTGCTGGGTGCAAGCACGCTCGGGGCCCAGGCGCTGGC
>JBOGKL010000207.1:0-3018 GCA_050745525.1 Terriglobales bacterium
CCCACGCCGCCCGCCGCCGCCGCTTTGCCGCCCAAGGTTACGAGCCGGCGGTGCCGTCGCGCTTTCTCTCGGAAATTCCTCCGGCGCTGCTGCACGATACGTCTCCCGTTCCCGTCTTTCAGCGCCGCGACCGCACTGCGATGAAACCTTCGGACGCGGGCTTTCGTCGTACCTATAACTCGGTGGAAAGTATTCACCAGTTCTTCGAGAGCCGGGGCGGGCGCCCGGAACCGCCGGCGCCCGCCCCGGCCACGCGTAGCTCGGTTGCGCCACATCCGAACTCTAAACTCAGCGCCGCCGGATGGCGCGCCGGCGCGCGCGTGCGCCATCCCAAGTTCGGCATCGGCACCGTGTTGCAGATTGACGGCGAGGGCGAGCTCACCAAACTGACGGTTTCATTCCCCGGATTCGGGTTGAAAAAGTTGGTCGAAAGCATCGCCGGTCTCACCCCGGTTTAGCTTTCCTCCTGACGCCCGCTTCGCACTACACTGGCCTATGCTCTTGCGCCTTTCCCCGCTGCTGCTGGCACTCGCGCTCGGCCCTCACCCGGCCACCCGGCAGGCCAGCACCCCGGCCGTGGTGGCGGCTCATCGGACCGTGGCGGCGGCGATTGCGGCTTTGGGGGGCGACATGTACCTCCAGGCAAACGAGCGCAGCGGCCAGGGCCATCTCTACACCTTCAATTCCTCAGGGGAGCTCAACGGCACCGGAACCCGCTTCTGGTCTTACACTCGCTTTCCTTCCGATGAGCGCCTCGAGCTGACCAAAAAACGCAATGTGATTTACATTTACGCCGGCGGCAAGGGATGGGAGATCACCTTCCGCGGCGTGACCCCCATGCTCCACAACGCGCTGGTCAACTACAGCCAGGCCAGCTCCCACGCGCTCGACGTGATCTTGAAAACCTGGGCCGCCGACCCGCAAACGCTGATGCTCGACGAAGGCCACGGCCTGCTCGACGAAACGCAGATAGACTCGGTGCTGTTCACCAATCGCGACGGCGTGTCGGCCACGGTGGATTTCTCCCTCCGCACCCACCTGCCTCTGCGCGTGTGCTGGCAGCGCTCGGACCCACAAACGGGCGGCCGCTACGTCGAGTCGGTGATCTACGGCAACTGGGCCAGCCTAGGGGGCATCGAGGCCGCCTTTTCGGTGGACCGCTACCAGGGCCAGCAGCGGCTCGAGCAGCAGTACTACACCCAAATCAGCTTCGCCCCCTTCTCCGACTCGCTGTTCATCCCCAAAACGCTGAAGAAGTAGGCCGCGGACGACCCCGAAGTGCCTGTCGTTGAAATTCATCCCGAGCACATCGATGGCCCGTGGGTTGACGGGTTCGTGCTGGACAGGCATGTCCTCTCAAGTCGACCTATTGGGTACCTCGGCGAGCACATGCAGTTCGAGACCACTCGCTCACTGCTCGGCGAACTCGTCTACCAATTGAAATATCGCAGCGGCAAACCAGACGACATCGTCGAAACTGCGGTCGCGTTCATCACCGGGCAAGGGTGGAGCGGCGTTCTCGCTGTGTGATCCCGCCGCCGCCATCGCTGCACCGGACGAAGCAGCCGGCGATGCTCATCGCGGAGGGGATCGCTGCGCATCTCGGACTTCCGGTCCTGGCCTCTGCGGTGATCAAGGCTGCGGCCACGCAGCAGATGAAAAACGTGCCAACGTACGAGCGGGCGCCGGTGCTCTCGACAGCCATACAAGCCGGCTCGGAATCGGCCGAGGGCCGACGGGTTCTGCTCGTCGATGATCTGTGGGACACTGGTAGTACGCTGAGGCGAGTCGCCGAGGTGTTGAGGCAAATGGGCGCCACTGAAATTCGGGCGCTCGCGATGACCAGAACGAGGTGAACCATGCCAACACCTTGTGTTTTCGTCGCTGGTTCACGACAGATCTCGAGGCTTCCCGCCGAGGTGAAGACACGCCTCGACACGATGATCGAAAAGGACCTTCGGATCCTCGTCGGGGACGCCAACGGTGCCGATAAAGCCGTCCAACGGTACTTCGCTGACAAGGCATATCGAAACGTCCTCGTGCACTGCATGAAGGGCCACTGCCGGAACAACGTCGGGAACTGGCCGACCCATCAGGTCGAAGCGCCGCACGGCGCGAAAGGCTTCGATTATTACTCGCTCAAGGACCGCGCTATGGCAGATGCCGCTGAGTACGGCCTCATGCTCTGGGATGGCAGGAGCAAGGGCACCGTCAACAACGTCGTCAACCTTTCTCGCGATCACAAGCCGGTGATTGTGTACGTGGCTCCGTCACGGCAGTTCCGCACCGTCAAAAGCTTCGACGATCTCTGCAGCCTGCTTGCGCATGGCGATTCCGAAAGTGTGGGCCGGATCATCAGCGAACTGCACCTGAACGTAGCGAACGGCACCTGACCATCGCGCATTAACGTCGGCGCGACCCCGGAGCAGAGCCGCCTGCCAACGCATAGCCAGGGAGCACGCGCAGGGCGGTGCAAGCGGGCCGACGGCGGCCGCAGGCCGACTTAGCCCCGCGCCAATCAATGCCATTCCCAATTCGGGCCGCGCCCGCCCCATTTGCGGGATTGCGCGGGCCAGGCCGTCCGCTGGCGTCAGGCTTCGGCCGTGCGGCACAAAATCGGCGGTCTTATCCTGCTATGCAGTCTTCTGCTCGGCGGCGCGTCGGCGCAGAGCCCCGCCCTTCCCCAAACTCTCAGTGTGCGAGTGCTCGGCCCAGTTCTGGCGCAACCAGCGGCGCTGGCGCCCGTGGCGGGCGTGCGGCAGCAGATCGTGCTGGTGTCGCTTGGCGGCGGTGGCGTCGCGGTGCTTGTGTACCGCTTCGGCGAGAGCGGCCAGCCTCTGGCGCCGGCTGGCGATGCGCTGCTGGCCAATAAAATGGCGGAAAATCTGGCCACGTCATCCGGCTACCGCGAAGTCTCGCCCGCCGAAGCGCAGAAGCTCGCCAACATCAAGAGGTACCCCAATACCGATCTAGGGCCGCACGCAAAGGACAAGTTGAGCACCGTTATCCTGCGAGCGG
>JBOGKL010000208.1:0-3793 GCA_050745525.1 Terriglobales bacterium
TGGACCGACTACGTCTGGGCGGATCCGGCTGGTTCCGGCAACCGCATCGCCGCAACACCGGCGCCGGCCACTGCCGAGCGCATTGCCGCAGTCGTGGGCTCCGGCGTCGGCACAGTCTACTACTTCCGCGCCGACCAAGTCGGGACCACGCGCGTGGTGAGCGACGAGAACGGCAACAACGTTGCCGACTGCGGCCAGAACCCGACCTACCCGAACGGGAGCTTTTTGACCTACGGCCCCTTCGGCATGCCCGACGGCTGTACGCAAACGGCGACGCCGATCCTGTTCACCGGCCACGAACTGGACAGCGAATCGAACCTGGGCGATTTTCAATACCGGAAGTACGCCGGCCTCGAGGCCCGCTGGGCCACCCCCGACCCGGCAGCCATCAGCGGCCCCGCCGCGCCCTCGCCAGATGATTTCGACCTGGGAGACGGCGCAGCCGGTTCGCCCAACGGCTTCGAGCCCGAATCGCCAACTGCGAGCTTGGACACGCAGCCCGGTTTCGGCCTACCGCTCGGCGCGGTGGTCCCGCGCAACCCGCAAACCTGGAATCCCTACGCCTACGTCGGCAGCTCTCCGTCTACGGCCTTCGACCCCGACGGCACGATTGAGTGGTGCGTCGTGGGGCGGATCGCGCAGGCGGGTCTGATCAGCGGCGGACTGATCGCCTCCGGGTTCGGGGGCGCAGGGCTTCCATTTGCAATCGGCGGATGGTATTTGGGGGGGTATCTAGATCTGGAATGCAACTGGTAGAGAAATGCTAGGCAGCGCGCTGACTGGGCCCTGCCGCCTGATGGGAGCCCTAATACGGGCCCGGCGGCGCAGCTTGCGGCAGGGCGGTGGCCTGGCGCGGTTCCCCCTGCAGTGCGCACTTGTCCTGGGTCTGATTTCGATTGCTGCATCTCTGGGTGCCATGGTCGGGCCTGGGGAGCTTGACCGGATCCTCGCTGATTTAGGAGTGGGTCTCTGGAGCGCCTGGGTTGCTTGGGCGGCCTTGGCAGGCGCGGATTTTAGCTGGCGCATCGACCTGAGGCCGTGGGCGCTCAAACCGGGATTCTGGGCCAGCTACGCTGTCAGTGCCGTGCTCGCGCCTCTCAGCGCGGTTGTGGTCGATGGTTTCGTGTTGGCGCTACTCGGGGTGGTGGTTTGCCTCCGAGTAAGTCCGTTGCGGGTGCTGCTGGCGGCGTTTGCCCTCTGGCTTCTCTTTCTTTGCACCCTGCGAATTACCTCATCTCTGCGGGGTCTGACCCGGGCGGGTGGCCCTCTATCGGCTCGCTGGGCCGGCTACCTCATCGGGCTTGCCCTCGCTGGCTTGAACTGGCACGAACGTGGGCTTGCCCCGATGCATTGGCTGGATAAAGTCGCAGTAGCACCATTGTCTGATGCCGGACTCGCCGCGGCCGCCCTGCTGGCATTGTTTGCACTGCTGGGTCTTTTAGACGGCTCCCTCGCTCGACGGAACCTTCTCGAGGGCGGGAGCGAGCGCCGAACCAGCCGATGGGGCTCAACCCTCCTGAGGGCCGGATCGGGCCCAACCCAGGCCCTGCGCTGCACATCGGCGATTGCGCTTTTGCGCGCACGCGGCGTTACCGTATTGGCGGCGTACGGCGGCCTGTTTTTTCCGGTCGCGCTTCTGGTTTCGCGTCAATCTCTGGACCAGCCCGGCATGGGGGCGGCGATTTGCGCGTTCGCGCTCCTTTTCCCCTACTGGACTCGAGGCAACCTGCTGGGATTCGACTCGGGTGGCTGTTGGCGCTATTCGTGCGCCGGAGCCAGACCCTCCGTGGTTCTGGTACAACGTGGCCTCGCGCTGAGCCTTCTCCAATGCATTGCGCTGGCCCCTAGCTTTGTCTTGGTGCTGGCGTGGCGGCCTGGCGGACCGCAGGGCATTGTGGCGACAGCTGCGTTTCTAGTCGCCACCCTCGCGCTGTCCGACGCGGCCGGTCTCCCTCTGTCCCGCGCGTTCCCGGTTCCGACGGGAAGAAGTCTCGAGGGCGCCGACGCCACGGCGGGCGCACTCTGGATTCTCCCGATTGCCTTTGTGTGGCCAGTCGCCTTCGTGCTTACCTTCGTGCGCACGTCGCCCGCCCAGGCGGCATGGATTTGGCCTCCAGCCGTCGCCGTCCTGTGCCTAGCCGCCCGCGAACTTGCCATTCGTGTCTTGCGGCGCGAGCCTGGAGACGTATGGACCAGCCGCGTCTTGACCGCACTGGGGGCGCTGTGAGCGCGACCGCCGTAATCGAGCTCTCCGCTGTTTGCAAGAGCTATGGAGAGCGGTTTCGGCCGGCGGTGCAGCAGCTTTCGTTCCGGGTTGAGCCGGGCGAGATCCTGGGCTTCATCGGCCCGAACGGTGCGGGCAAAACGACAACCATCCTAATGATCGCCGGGCTGCTGCTGCCGAGCGCCGGGACCGTAAGGGTCTTGGGCCGCCAGGTCCGGCCTGGTCTGGGCGACACGCGCGTGGGGGTGGTATCCAGCTCGCTGGGGGAGTTCGATTACCTCACCGGCCAGGAGCTGCTGCTGCTCTCGGGCCGTCTGCTGGGGCTCACGGGCGCGGAGGCCGGGCGCCGCACCGACGCACTGATCGCCGCCTTCGATCTGGGCGGTTCCGAAAGCGGCCTGCTGCCGACCTATTCCGCCGGCATGAAGCAGAAGATACGCATCGCCTGTGCCCTTATCGGCTCGCCCAAAGTCTTGCTGCTCGATGAACCCTTCGAGTCCCTGGACGTGACCGCCTGCGCTTTGGTCTCGGCCCTTGTGCAGCGTTTTGCCCAGGACGGCGGCGCCGCGCTGCTCGCCAGCCACGACCTGCACCGCGTGGAACGCCTGGCGACTCATTACGCCATTCTGCAGGCCGGACAGCTGCAAGAACTGGCGCCCATGCACTCCCTCGCCGCCGGCGCCGCCGCTCATTGCGCTGTGGCATCACCGGCGCTCGAGCAGCGCTTTTGGAGTGTTACCGGCGTACCCGAGGCGCCCGTCCTCGATTGGTTGCATCCATCGGCTGAGAGTTAGTGCGGACGTCGGCGCCCAAGACGCAGCCAGTCGCTAGGGGAGCCCGCCGGCAGGGGCCGGGCAGCGACGGCGGATCGTTGGTGCTGACGGCTGGCGGGAGATTGGCGTGGCCACCGACGAGGCGGGGCGGTTCCGGCGCAACTATCTGGTGGCGGTGCCCAGCTTCGCCAGCGAGACGGAACTGAACACATGGCTGCTGGCGCGCCGCCATGAAGACGAGCAGCGCCGGTGTGGCGAACGGGCGATGACGGTGCGGGAGTTGATGCGGATGGAGCGGCCGCATCTTCTACCCCTGGCCGCGGACGAGTTTCCGCTGCTGGAGCACGGTTTCGCGCGGGTGGACGGGAGGGGATGCGTGACGCCTGCGCACTCCGCAGCCATGGGCGCAGCTCGGTACCGGGCGAGGGCGCTGGGCCGGCCCCGTCTGTGTGAGGAGGACTGTCTGTTGGCGTCAGCGGAGACTGACGAATTGGGAATCGCCGAAGTGTTGTCCGCCTCCGGGCTACTGCTCACTGAGCTACGGGCTGCGGTCTCAGAGCCAGACGGCCCTCGCGCGGCTAGCGGTCACGGGTCACGAACAGCGCTTTTGGACCGTTGCCAGCGTGCCCGAAGCGCCTTGACCTCGACTGGCCGCACCCGTCGGCTGCAGACTAACCTAGCTAGGAGGGATTGTGGCCGCCGTCACGATGGACGATGGCGGGGGTGAAGGCGGGCAGGCAGACGGCGACGTAGGTGGCGCCTTGGGGCGTGGAGTAGCGCACCCATTCGCCGGCGG
>JBOGKL010000209.1:0-10650 GCA_050745525.1 Terriglobales bacterium
AAAGCCCCGAAACTATCAATGGGGGCATATTACGGGCGGAAGCGCGGGGGTGTCAAGCCGAAAAGCGCCGCTGGCGGAAGATATATTTCCTTTGTTTTCAGCGACTTGCATGATGGCCGAAGGCGCGCGGATCATTCGGCGGCTCCACAACGTTCAACTGCAGGCGAATCGGGGTTTCCGGCCGCAGCAAGCGAAATCCTCCGGGCAGAATGCGGTCCAGCCTGGCGCTGACCCAGCCGGTGATCACGCCCAGCACCAGTGAAATGCCGATAACGAACGCGCAGAGGACGAAGATCCCGATGATGAGACCCGGCAATTCGGCCAGGTTCTCTTCTTGGGGCGGGACGGGGAGGAAGTCGGCGTCGTAGTTCACCGAATGCAAGAGTGCCGCCGCCTGCGGCGCCGAGAGGCCATGTACCAGAATCAGAAATGGCCCGCTGCGGCGGCTCGAGATGCCGGCCATATCGTGCAGTTGCGCCCAATGCGTGCGTGCCATCTGCGGCGTCGGGTAGGAGATCAGCAGCAACTGTGCGCCGGCCGGGCGGTGGGGCAGGTCGTAGGTGGCCAACACCGTCTCGGCGTCCTGGTTAAAGCCGACCGCTGTGGGAGCAAGCCAGGAACAGGAGGCGGCAAAGGAGGCCGGTCCCTCCGCATAATGCAGCGAGCCGGCGACCTCGTACTTCTGTGGCAAATACTGCGGCAGTTGCGGCAGGGCCAGCCGGGAGCCGGCCGGAATTCGGGTGGCTGCGGCCAAATCCCGCATTTGAGACAGGGACATGGCGTCCGGCTGCGCCATCTGCACCTGCACCAGCCAGGCGCCGTGGGTAAACCAAGCCCCCGTGCCGCCGGCTGCCGCCAGATCTTGTTTCTGACGCAAAGAGAAGGCGTGGAACGTAGCGGGACGGAAATAGGTGAAGGCACCATAGGCGCCCGAGGCATCGCGGAAGCGATATCCGGTGACTTGAACCTGGCTCCCCGAGTGGCGATAGGTTTCGTGCTCGACCGAAATCAATCCGTATTCGGCCATGGCCGCGGCCTGCGATCCCGATGGCGCAGGGACAGGAGCAATCCGCGCCACCTTATGCCAGCCGGCGAAAGCCGCCGGAAGCGTGGGAGCCGCGGGTGCGCGCCGATGTGGTGGAATCGCCAGCGCGAAAACCCCGCCCCACAAGACCAGAATCAACCCCAAGCGCCCCAACTTCACCTCACCAGTTTAAGGCGGATCCGGCGTGCGTGGGTCAGCGCGGCGGGTCCTGGGCGGTGGCAACGGCGCTGGTTCCGCTGAGCGAGAGTATATATCGGCGAATACCTTGATACAGGCCTTCGGCGATGCGCTGGCGGTACGCGGCCGTGCGCAGGGAGCGATCGTCGGTGCGATTGCTGAGGAAGGTGATCTCGGCCAGGATGGAGGGCATGTGCGCGCCGATCAGCACCACAAAGGGCGCGGTCTTCACGCCGCGGTTGGCTTCTCCGGTGGCCTGCACCAGGCTGTGTTGCACGTCATCGGCCAGTTCCTGCGACTCCTCCAGCTTGTTGTTGAGCGCGATGCTGCGCAATAAAACGGGTAAATCGTGCACGCCATCGCTGCTGCCGGCATTCTCGCGCGCGGCCACGGCCAGCGCCTGCGGATCACGGGTGAAGTTCAGGTAATAGGTCTCGATGCCACGCGTGCGGGGGTACGGGCTCGAGTTGGCATGAATGGAAATGAAAACATCCGCCTGGGCGCGGTTGGCAATCGCGGTGCGCTCCTGCAGGGGCACAAACACGTCGGTGGTGCGCGTATAGGTCACGGCAAGTCCCATGCGCCGCTGCAGAAGCTTGCCGAGCTTAAGAGCTACGTCCAGCACCACGTTTTTTTCGTACAAATTGCCGGGGCCGATCGTGCCGGTATCAAAGCCGCCGTGACCTGGATCGAGCACTATGCGCTTGATCTTCAGGCCCAGAGCACGCGTCAGGGAATCGCGTCCGTCGGCCAAGGGCTGGGCGGCACGGGGCGGGGCGGCCGCCACGGCGGCATGGGCGCCTGTCAGCCCGACGATCAGGCGTTCCGGATTCGGGTATAAACCCCCACGATCGGCCTGCACGCCGCGCGTCATCTGAATGACGACGCGGGTTTCGTCGCGGCGGAACTGAGCAATATGAATGCTGAGAACGCGCCCATCACCGACGCGCAGGCGCGCCGAGCCGCTCGAGGCTTGCTCGGAGGCGCCCTGGCTACTGACGTCGAAATACACCAGGTGACGCCGCGGCAATACGCCTCGGGAAAAAGTCACTCGATGCCGCAGCGCCAGGACCACACTGGTCGAGGCAGCGCGGGTGAAAACTTGAACGCCTTCGATGTTGCCGATGTTCACCGTCCACTGCCGCGCCCGGGAGGTCGCCTCCGCCGCGCCGGCGGCCGGTGGCGGCGCAACGGCCGAAGTGGCGGGAGCCAGGATGGGCCGCGGAGGCGCACTGGAAGGCAGAGACGGCAGCGGATCCTCGGCCATCATGTATTCCGGCTCGGAGAGCCGTATGCCGTGCAATTCCTGGCGCGCCACCTGCACCCGCGGATCGGCGGGATAGCGGCGGATAAAGTCTCGCAGCCATGCGCGCGCTCCGGACTGGTCGCGCAGGTGATACAGACCAATTTGCGCCAGGCAGAAGTCGGCGTTGCGGCGATAGCTGGTATAGGGAGAAACCTGCAGCAGCTCGCGCAAGATCGTCGCCGCCTGCCCGTAGGCCGATGAATCGTGAAGGTCGCGCGCCATGGCAACGTACAGGCTGGCGGCTTCAAAGCGAGCGCTGCTGGCCGCCGGGTCCGTGCTGTCGGCCCACAGGGGCGGCAACAGCGCCAGGATGTTCTCGTAATCGGCCCGCGTGCGGGTGGCGACCGGCTTTTTCAGCAGCGCCGCGCGCAACTGCTGGACTTGGCTCATAGCCGCAGCCGCTTCGGTGCGGCGTGAGGATTGCGCCCCTGCCGCTAGCGAAAGCGCAAGCACGAGCCCGGCCACGCACAGGCCCCGTGCTGAATGGGGAATGCTCCGCAAGGTACTCTCATTTTCGGTGATGCGGCCGCACAGCGGCAACGGAAAAACACCCCACCCCAGGGTGACCGGTTGGGCACCTTTATTGATCGCGGGCGGCTTTGGTTGATCGCGGGCGGCCTTGGTTGATCGCGGGCGCCCAGCGTGGCTTCGCCACGCGGCCCGCTCTCTAAGGCCGCGAGACCGCTACGCTGGGGACCCCTACGCCCCAGCTTCGCTACGCCGCCGACTGCGGGGTCGGGCTAGTCGCCGAGGGGCGAGGCGCTGCCGTCGCGCTAGCGCACGCCGAGGGCGCGTCGGATGCGATCCATGCGCGGCGCCGCCAAGTCACGCGCGCGTTCGCCGCCGCGGGCGAGCACGGCTGCCAAGCCGGTGCTGTCAGCCATCCAATCTTGATAGCGCGCTCGCGGTTCGGCCAGCGCGCTCTCCAGGGCATCGGCCAAGGCCTGCTTCGCCTCGGCCCAGCTTGTGCCGCCGGCGCGTAGCTTCTCCGCTAACGGCGCTGCCGCCGACGCGCCCACAATGTGACGATAAAGCTGAAAGACGGGGGCCGTTTCCGGCTGCTTGGGCTCTGCCACGGGCGTGGAATCGGTTTTGATGCGCATCACCAGCTTGTGCAACGATCCCTGATCTGAGAACAGCGGGATGGTGTTGTCATAGCTTTTGCTCATCTTGTGGCCATCCAAACCAGGGATGGTCTCGACTTCTTCTTGAATGAGCACCTCGGGCACTACGAGCAGATCGCCGTAAGTGTGATTGAAGCGCTGGGCAATATCGCGGCACATCTCAACGTGCTGTTTTTGATCTCGGCCGACGGGAACCACCTCGGCTCCGAAGGCAAGAATGTCTGCAGCCATTAGTACCGGATAGGTATACAGACCCGCGGTCACCTCGCGCTGCTGCGCTTGCGCATCTTTGTATGCATGCGCGCGATCCAGTAGGCCCTTGGCTGTGAAACAACTCAAAATCCAGGACAACTCCATCACCTCGGGTACGTCCGACTGCCGGTACAAAAGAGCACGCTCCGGGTCCAGACCGAGAGCCAGCCAGGTGGCGGCAATTTCGTGGACGTATTGGCGCAGCTCGGCGCCCTGATGCAGGGTGGTGAGCGCGTGATAGTCGGCGATGAAGTACAGGCAGCGATAGCTGGCCGTCAGGGCAAGAGCGGGCCGGATCATGCCCAGGTAGTTGCCGAGATGAGGATGGCCGCTGGGCTTAATGCCACTCAGGGAAATTTTCATGATGACGAAAGTGGCTAATGGTGCGCCTGGCAGGAATCGAACCTGCGACCTCTCGCTTCGGAGGCGAACGCTCTATCCATCTGAGCTACAGGCGCAACGAGCGTCCTAGCCATTCTAGCGCAGGCCGCCGGCGGAGGGGATGGCAGGGCAAGTCGGCGGCGACAGTCGCAAATCAGTAAACCGCAGGTGAGAAAAATCGGTAATTCGTAGGATCGGATTTGCCGTTAATGTGAGTACAATCGCAAGCAGTTGCATACGAGCGCCCTGTGTCCATACTGGCTGGCCCAAGCGAATCAGGAAGCAGTAGCTGCCCACCTATGTGGTTGGTGATTGCTCTCGCCGCGGCGCTGGTGCTGCCGTTGGGAGCGCAATCGCGGCGGCGGCGCATACGCCACGTGCGTAATGAGGGCCAAACCTGGACGTCGAAGCCGGTCGCCCATGGTTTGGGCGCCGATGATGTCACCGGGGGCGAGGACCCGGTGCTGCGCGCAGCGGCCGTGCGCGCTCTCGGGAACCTCAACGGGACGGCTGTGGTGGTGGATCCCAATACCGGGCGCATTCTCACCATGGTCAACCAGGGATTGGCGCTCTCGGCCCAGTACCAACCCTGTTCCACAACCAAGATGGCCGTGGCTCTGGCGGCGCTCGATCACGATGTAGTCACCGAAAATCAACCGGTGCAGATTGCACGGCATGACTCGGTCACGATGGTCAAAGCCATGGCGTACTCCATCAACGCCTACTTTGAGGCGCTGGGACGGAAAATGGGTTTTGCCGCCGTCACCGACTTCGAGCGCGAGGTCGGCCTGGGAGAACGCGCCGGCTGGAACATTCCCGGCGAACAGCCGGGCGCGGTTCCCACCCAGCCCGGACCCGGTGGCGTGGCCAAGCTCAGCAGCTTCGGCGAAGGCGTCTACGTCTCGCCGCTGCAGTTGGCCGCCTTGGTGACGGCGATTGCCAACGGCGGAACGCTATATTACCTGCAGCACCCGACCACGCCGGAACAGGTGGCCGATTTTACGCCGCGCATCAAGCGTCAATTGCCGATTGCCGCCTTCACGCCCGTCGTCAAAGACGGCATGCGGGCGGCGGTGCTATACGGCACAGCCCGCGGTGCTGGCCTGCGGGGCGAGCAGATACTGGGCAAAACCGGCACTTGCAGCCGTGACGGCACGCGCTTCGGCCTGTTCGCCAGCTATCTCGGCATTGAGCATCCGCAACTGGTGGTGGTGGTGATCCTGCGCGGCGACCGCTGGGATTCCGGCCCGCGCGCGGCCGATGTCGCCGGCCGCATTTATCGCGCCCTGGACCGCGAGCATATCTTCACCGCCGAATCCCGTCCCTACGCCTGGCCCGCCCTCATCCTGCCGCCCGGCGAATAACCGCCCATTCAAACCAGTCGTCGAGGCGACATCGGCTTGATCTGTCGGCGCTAATTTGCACCCGAGCGCTAAACGCCTTCTATTCAGCGCAATTTGGACATGGTACTTACAGAGCAGTCGTGAGGGCATTCCCGCCGGAGGCAAAACATGAGAATCCAAGCTTTCGTTTCGACTGCACTGTTGTTGTTGCTATTGGTATGCGGGGCGGGGCCGCGCTTGCAGGCACAGTCGAGCACCACGGGCATGGTGGCGGGGAGTGTTCTCGACCCGAGCGGTGCGGCCATACCAGCGGCGCAGGTCACCTTGCATTCGGCTGCCTCCAATGCGGTGAGTCAGGTGCAGACCGGAGCCCACGGGCACTTTCAGTTCAGCTACATAAAACCCGGTGCGTACACCGTGGCGGCAACCGCAACTGGCTTCGCACGCCTGGAGCAGCCGGTGCAGGTGACCGTGGGCCAGACCACCTCGCTTACCTTGGCGTTGCGCCTGGGTACGTCAGGAACAACAGTTCAGGTCACCGCCAGTAACGAAAACATCCAAACCCAGGACGGCCAGGTCTCGACTGCGTTCACCGAGCGGCAGATCCAGCAGTTGCCCAATCCGGGCCAGGACATCACCAGCTACGTGCAGTTGGCGCCCGGTGCCGTGATGGATACCGGTGGCGCTGCGGGCGGCCATGTATCCTTCTACGGCCTGCCGACCACGGCGAATCTGTTTCAGCTCAACGGCATGGACGACACTTCGTATTACTCGAACGTGAACTCCTCAGGAGCCTCGAATTTGACTCTTGGGGCCAACGAAATCGCCACCGCGACCACCATCACCAATGCCTACTCGGGACAGTACGGGCGCCTGGCCGGGGCACAGGTGGACTACGTTACGAAATCTGGGACCAACCAATGGCACGGCGACGCGGATTATTTTTGGAATGGACGGGCCTTGAACGCGAACGACTATTTTAACAACGCGCGCGGCGTCCCTCGTCCCTTCAGCAACGCCAACCAGTGGGCGACGGCGCTGGGCGGTCCCATCGTCAAAAACCAGACCTTCTTTTTCGTAGACTTCGAAGGCGTCCGGGTGGTACTGCCCGCCGTGACCAACGTCAACATCCCGAGTCCGCAGTATCAGACCGCGACCCTGGCTAACCTGACGAAGAAAGATCCGGCCGCGGTTCCGCTCTACAAGCAACTGTTCGGCGTCTATAACAGCGCTCCCGGCGCGGCCGCGGCCTCCCCACTCGCCGGCGGCTGCGGAACCTTCACCACACTGGGAGCCGGCGTACCCTGCGCGCTGCAATTTGGCGCTGCGACCGACAACCTCACCACCGAATGGCAGCTTGCCGCCCGCGTGGATCAGAACTTCGGCGCCTCCGACCAGCTTTTCTTCCGCGTTCAGAACGACCGTGGATTGCAAGCGACCTCGACGAGCCCGTTTGCGACGGCCTTCAACACCTATAGCAACCAGCCCGAGTGGCAGGGCCAGTTGCACGAAACCCACGCCTTTGGCTCAACGGCGGTGAACGAGTTCAGCACCTCGCTGCGCTGGATCAGCGCGGAATTCGGACCCAACGATGTGCCGGCGACGTTGCAGGCGCTGCCGTTCTCCTTCGCCTTCGTGGGCAGTGCTTTCACTTCGGTCGGCTTTTCCGGCCTGCAGTACAACGGACGGGACGAGACGCTGTACCTGATCGGCGACAACTACTCTTGGATTCATGGCGCCCATACCCTGCGCGCCGGCTTCACCCTGCGCCGCGATCTGATCAGCGATTTCGCCCTGGCCGTGAACACGGCGGGTACGGCCACCAGTTCCGTGGCGGGCTTTTACAACGGCCAGGTCCAGTCGTTCGCGCAGGCCTTCGCCGACTCCTATGAACGCCCGCTGGCGCTCTACAGCCTGGGCTTTTACGGCGAGGACGACTGGCAGACGACGCGCAATCTCAGCCTGACGCTTTCGCTGCGTATGGACCACAACTCCAATCCGGTGTGCGTCACCGATTGCTTTGGCCGCCTCCAGGAACCGTTCGAATCCCTCGACCACAGCGCCGCCACTCCCTACAATGCGGCCTTGACGGCGAATGCTCCGCAGGCGTTTTTTAGCGGCACCGGACTCACCTTCGAGCCCCGCGTTGGCTTCGCTTGGACCCTGTTCGGATCGAAATCCACGGTGCTGCGGGGCGGCTTCGGGCTCTTCAACGAGGGCCTGCCGGCGCTGGTGGCCAACAGCTTTGCCGTGGACTCGCCGGCGGAGAACACCTTCACCGTCACCGGGTCACTGGCTCCGGCCGGCGTGTCCGGCTCCGCGCCCGCCGCCGCGCAGGCCGATAACGCGGCCTTCGCCTCCGGGTTCAGCCAGGGTGCAACGCTGGCCAGCCTGCAGGCATCGGTGAAGGGCTTCACGCCACCGAACTTTTTCACCTCCGCCGGTTCCATCAGCGACGCCGTGTTCCGGGAGTGGAACCTCGAGCTGCAGCACGCCTTCGGCGCCAAAACCACGGTCGCCGTCAACTACGTCGGCAATGCCGGCATTCATGAACCCTTCGAGTCGCATGGCCTCAACGCGTATTGTCCGGCTTCGCTCTGCCCCAGCGGATTTGCCGGTCTGCCCTCGGCTCCCGTGGATCCACGCTTTGGAACCGTGACTGAGCTCACCACCACGGGTGTATCGAACTACAACGGGCTGACGCTGTCGTTCGAGCGTCAGGCCAGCAGCGGGCTGACCTTGACCGCGAACTATACGTATGGGCATGCACTGGACGATGTGTCCAACGGCGGCCTGCAGAACTTCGACACTGTGACCGACACCAGCGTTCTGGCGGCACAGAACCCCAACAACCCGGGAGCGAACTACGGCAACGCCGATTATGACGTGCGCCACTCCCTGGTTGCCGGACTGGTCTGGCAGCCGCAGGTGGCGGGCACAGGTGCAAAAAATACCCTGCTCGGACATTGGGTGATTGCCGGCAATATCTTCACGCGCTCGGGCCTGCCGTTGACCGTGATTGACCAGACGCTCGCTTCCGAACTAGCCCCGCACGGCAACAGCGGCGGACCCATTTTCGCCAACTATTTGGGGGGCGCTCAGCCGGGCTGCAGCGTGGAAAGCTTGTGCCTGGATGCCGGCGATTTTTCCTCCCCGTCGGCGGCGTTTGGACAGCAGGAGCGGAATCAGTTCCGCGGACCGGCGTTTTTTGATGCCGACCTCAGCCTGAAGCGGCAGTTTCCGCTCAGCTTCCTGAGCGAGCAAGCGCACTTCTCCCTGGGCGCGCAAGCCTTTAACGTGCTGAACCATCCCAATTTCGCCCTGCCGGTGTCCAACTTGAGCAGCCCTCAGTTCGGGCAAATTCTGAGCACCGTCGGAGTCCCGACCAGCCCCATGGGAGCAAGCCTGGGCGGGGACGCCTCGCCGCGCCTGATCCAGGTGAATCTCAGCCTCGTGTTCTGAGGAGCCGGGCGCATTCATGAAAACACTGTACCTCCCGCTCTTGGCCGCCGCCGTGATTCTGGGCCTGCCACTAGCGGGCCAAATGGCGCCGATTACACTCCACGTGGACGCCGGCCATGCTTCCGAACATTACCTGGCGGTCCGCATGCAACTGCCGGTAAAGCCCGGCCCTCTGACCCTGTACTACCCGAAGTGGATCCCAGGCCAGCATCGGCCCGATGGCCCGCTGGCCGGGTTGACCGGCTTGCGCATGTCTGCCGGCGGAGCGAGCGTTCCCTGGCGGCGCGATCCGGTCAACGGCTACGCCTTTCATCTTGTGGTTCCCCAGGGTGCGCGTGCACTGATCGTCGGCTTCGATTACGTTGAGCCGGCCTTGGCGCCGGGTCAGCTCACCGGTGGCGCCTCGGCCACTCCCAAACTCGTCATCATCAACTGGAACGACGTGCTGCTGTATCCGGGCGGCACCCCGGTCCCTAATTTGACCTACGTGCCCACGCTGCTGCTGCCGGCGAGTTGGAACTTCGGCACGGCGCTGCCTGGACCACAACGCAGCGGCGCGACGGTCCGTTTCGCACCCGTGGCCCTCAACCGGCTGGTGGACTCCCCGCTCATCGCAGGCGCCTATTTCCGGGCCGTGAACATCACGCCGCCGGGCGAACCGATCCATCACGAACTGGACATGGTTGCCGACCAACCGCAGGATCTGAACCTGAGCCCCGCGATTCGCCAGGGCCTGACGAATCTGGTGGCGCAGGCGGGACTTTTGTTCGGCTCGCGCCATTACCGTGACTATCACTTCCTGCTCACCCTGAGCGACTACGTTCCGCACTTCGGCGTCGAACATCACGAATCCGACGACGCCCGTCTGCCCGCGCGTACTCTGCTGGGCCCGCGTGCGGCGCTGGCCGTGGGCGGATTGCTGGCGCATGAGTACGTCCACAGTTGGAACGGGAAATTCCGCCGCCCCGCGCCTATGTCGGTCCCCTATTACCAGGCGCCGCAGCAAACCTCGATGCTATGGGCCTATGAGGGCATTACCAACTTTTTAGGCTATGAACTGGCGGCGCGCAGCGGGCTCTGGTCGAAGGCGGACTACCGCCGTATCCTGGCGGGCGTGGCGGCGCAAATGGGCCCGGGACGGCCGGGGCGGCAATGGCGCTCGCTGGCCGACACCGGCTCGGGCCTGCATGCCGATAACGGCTTGCCCGACTGGATCACTTGGACGCGTTCGGCGGCCGATTTCCACCTCGAAGGCGCGCTGCTGTGGTGGGATGCCGCCATGGCGATCGCACGCCAGAGCCACGGGACCAAATCCTTCGACGATTTCTGCCGGCTTTTCTATGGCGGCCCCAACCTCGGGCCGCAGTTGCGCCCCTATACGTTCGCGCAGCTAGTGGCGGCCTTGAACCAGGTGGTGCCTTACGACTGGGCGGATTTTCTTATACAACGCGTAGACCGCCCCACGCCGCAACCGCCGCTGGCGGGCATGGAGGCCAGCGGCTGGCGCCTGGTGTTCACTTCCCAGCCGCCTGGCGGACCGGCGTCGCAGACGGCGGTGGC
>JBOGKL010000210.1:0-4697 GCA_050745525.1 Terriglobales bacterium
GAGCGGTAGAGCGAGCGCGCGGCGGCCACGGTGGCCGCGCCCTCGGGGGCGGCGAAGATGCCTTCCGTCTCCGCCAGCTCATGCACGGCGGCGAGGATGTCGGCATCGCTCACGGCCACGGCGGTCCCGTGGCTGGCGTGCAGAATCTCCAGCACGACTTCGTCGGCGTAGGGTTTGGGCACGCGCAGGCCGGCGGCGACGGTAGCCGCGTTTTTCCAGACCTCGATGCGCTTGGCGCCGCCGGCGAAGGCCGCCACCACGGGTGCGCAACCCTCCGCCTGCACCGCAACCATGCGCGGGCGCTGGGAGCCGATCCAACCCAACTTCTCCAACTCGTCAAAACCCTTCCACATGCCGATCAGCCCGACGCCGCCGCCGGTGGGGTAAAAGATCACATCCGGCACGCGCCAGCCGAGTTGCTCGACCACTTCGTAGCCCATGGTCTTCTTGCCCTCCACGCGGTAGGGCTCTTTCATGGTGCTGACGTCGTACCAGCCCTCCTTTTCCTTGCCTTCCTGCACCTTCCGGGCGCAGTCGCTGATCAGCCCATCCACCAGGGTGACGCGGGCGCCGTAGTAGTTGTACTCAGCGAGGTTGCCCTTGGGAACGTCCTTCGGCGCAAAGATGTACGCCTCAATCCCGGCTTGGGCGGCGTAGGCGGCCAAAGCGCTGCCGGCATTGCCGGCCGTGGGGATGGCGATTTTGCGCACACCGAACTGCTTCAGCATGGTGACGGCGCAGCCGAGGCCGCGCGCCTTGAAGCTGCCGGTGGGATTCAGACCCTCGTCCTTGACGTAGAGGCGCTGGGCGCCCAGGCGAGCTCCGAGGCGGAGGGCCTGGAGCAGCGGCGTCTGCCCCTCGCCCAGCGTGACGGGCGCGTCGGAAGGCATCAGCTCCTGGTATTTCCACATGGAGCGGGTGGGGAGCTGGCGTGCCCCCAGCACGGCCGGACTCAGCACGCGGGCCACCGCGGGCAGGTCATAGCGCACATACAGCGAAGCCTGGCAGCGCGGGCACACGGTTTGCGGGCGATCGGCCGGGGCGTGTTCGCCGCAGCGGCTGCATTCGAGGTGAGTAACGTAGGTCACCGAGGCAGAATAGCAGTTGCCCGCCGCCGCTGGCTAGCTCGACTCTGGTCGGGCAGCGAAGGCGGGGAGTAGGGGCCCCCGGCGCGGCGGTCTTGCGGCCTTAGAGAGCGGGCCGCGCGGCAAAGCCGCGCTGGGTGCCCGCGCCCCTTCAGCGCCCTGCACAGCAGCGAAGCCGGGGCGTAGGGGTCCCCGGCGCAGCGGTCTTGCGGCCTTAGAGAGCGGGCCGCGCGGCGCAAGCCGCGCTGGGTGCCCGCGCCCCTTCAGCGCCTTGCACGGCAGCGAAGCCGGGGCGTAGGGGCCCCCGGCGCAGCGGTCTTGCGGCCTTAGAGAGCGGGCCGCGCGGCGCAAGCCGCGCTGGGTGCCCGCGATCAAGCAATCGACACGAGCACGTCGGGCGAAATGGACGGCGTCAGGCAGCAGCCGGGATAGCAGATGTCCGGCCAGGGACCGCAGCGGCCGGCGGCACGGCGTGCGTGCTCGGGGTCGCAGCGTTCCAGAATCAGTTCGCGCAGCAGCACGGCAAAGTGGGCATGGTCCCCGGGCGTTTTCACGCGGAGCATGGGCAGGCCCAAATCCTGCGCCTGCTGGCGCGCTTCGCGGTCGAGATCGTAGACGACCTCCATGTGGTCGGAAACAAAGCCCAACGGCGCCACGACAACGCCGGGCACATGACGGGCGGCACAACCGGCGAGCACGGTTTCCAGAGATGGCTCGAGCCAAGGCTCCTGAGGCGAGCCGCTACGGCTCTGGTAGGCGATGGCGAAATTGGCTTGTCCGCAGGCGCTGGCAATCAGCCGCGCCGCTTCCGACAATTGTTCTTCGTATGGGCTGACTGCGGCCATGGCGGCGGGAATGCTGTGCGCAGTGAAGATCAGCTCGCTCTGGGCGGGGGCCTGCGCCAGGGCTTCGGCCACGCGCTCGGTCCAGATGGCCAGAAACTCCGGATGGTTATAGAAGAGCCGGACCTTCTCGAGCAGCGGGGCGGAAGTTCCCGTCGCCACGGCGACGGTGGCCTGCGCCCGCGCGATATCTTCCTGATACTGGCGGCAGCCGGAGTAGGAGCCAAACGCCGAGGTCACGATCGCCAGCGCCCGCTCGACCCCATCCTGGGCCATGCGCCGCAGGGTGGCATCGAGCATCGGGTGCCAGTTGCGGTTGCCGATATAGACGGGCAGGCGCGGCCCTTTTAAATCCAGCTCATTTTGCAGGTTTTCGGCGATGGCCCGCGTGGCCTCGCGGATCGGGCTGCGGCCTCCGAAAGCCACGTAGTGCGCGGCCACTTCCTGCAGCCGCCCGGGCGGCACGGCGCGGCCGCGGAGCACATTGTTCAGGAACGGGAGCACGTCTTCCATCCGTTCCGGGCCGCCGAAAGATACCAGCACTACCGCGTCGTACGCCATGCGTTGTTCCTAGTGTAGCGGGACGCCCGGAAGCCGCGGTGGCTGCGGGATGGCTTCGCCGTCCTTGCGCGGGTCGGAAGCGCCATACTTCACCCCGGTCGAGGAATTGAACATCACGGCCTGGCCGCCACCCACGCGATCGCTGAAGTCATTGCCCAGGATGATACGATCGCCGCGCGCCTGCAGATACGCGCGCACGTCGGGGGGCACGCGATCCTCAATGAAGAAGCGGCAGCCGCCAAAGGTGGGGTTGGTGAAGCGCGGCGCCTCCATCGCGGCCTGGATGTTCATACCGTAATCGGCAATGTCGCTGACGAATTGAGCGTGCGCCTGCGCCTGATTCAAGCCCCCCATGATGCCGAACCCGATGTGCTGATCGCCTTTTTGCATGAACGCGGGAATAAGGGTGTGGAAGGGGCGCTTGTGCGGGGCCAGCACGTCGGGATGGCCGGGCGTCAACACGAACAGGGCGCCACGGTCCTGCAGCGTGATCCCGTAGTGATCCACAACGACGCCGGAGCCGAACTCGTCGAACAGGCTCTGAATGAGCGAGACGACATTGCCCTCGGCATCCACGGCGGTGAGATAAACGGTATCGGAGTGAAAGCGGGCCGCATCGCCGGGCGGCTCATCGCACGAAGCATGATCCATGTTGATGAGCTTGGCGCGCTGGGCGGCGTAGGCCGGGGAGATGAGGGCGGAGACCGGGATGTGAGAAAAGCTCGGGTCCCCGTCGAAGCGGCGCAGGTCGGCGTAGGCAAGCTTTTGCGCTTCGGTCTTGACGTAAAACGTCTTCGGGTTGGCGAAGCCCCACTGGGCGAGCGGGTAAAGGGAGAAGATGTTCAGCATTTCCAGGGCCCCGAAGCCCTGGGTGTTGGGCGGGAGTTCGTAAACCTGCCAGCCATGGTAGGTGGTCGAGATGGGCGTGACCCATTGCGGGCGAAAGCTGGAAAGGTCAGAGGCGGTCATCACGCCACCGAGGCGATTCGAGGTGGCAAGTATCGCCTTGGCAATGGGGCCGTCGTAGAAGGCGTCCGGCCCCTGGTCGGCCACCAGCCGAAGCGCCGCGGCGTACCGCGGATTGCGGAAGATTTCACCCACCGTCGGTGTCTTGCCATCAATCAGGAACACCTTGCGGCCATTGACATCCTTGCTCAGCTTGCGCAACTGCGGGCGCCATTCGCTGGCGATCCAGGCGGTCACCGGATAGCCGTGCTCGGCGTAATAGATCGCCGGCTGGAACAGCGCCTTCCAGGGCAGCTTGCCGTATTTGGCATGAAGCGCCTGCCAGCCGCGCACCGCGCCGGGCACCGTCACCGAGTAGATGCCGACGAAGGGCATGCGGGTGTAGCCCTTCGAGCGCAGCAGCGCCGGGGTCAGGCCCTGCGGTGCCCAGCCGCTGGCATTGAGTCCGGTGAGCTTGCCGGTTTTGGCATTCCAGACGATGGCGAACAGATCGCCGCCCATCCCGTTCATCATCGGTTCCACCACGCCGAGAGTGGCATTGGCGGCGATGGCGGCATCCACCGCCGAGCCGCCCTCGGCCAGGATCTGGGCGCCCGCCTGCGCCGCCAGCGTCTGGCTGGCCGCGACAATGCCAAGACGGGAAAGCACCATCGAGCGCCCTTGCTTGCGGCCGGGCAAGGCCGGATTGTGGGGAATTTGTCCCCACGCCAGAGCCGTAGCCAGCGCGGCGGTAAGCACGGCAGCAAGCAAAACGCGGAGGCCGGGCTGGGGCCTTTGGGCCCCCGGCCCGACCGAGCGTAAGCGGGTGGCGCTGTTAGCGCCGGGCCCCGCGCCAGTCAATGTACGCATCCGCGAAATATACGTCCTTAAATCTGCAGCTACAAGTGCATAAAGCTGCAACCGCGGCATGCCGGGCGAGTCATAGTAAGGCCATGGGAACGCGGCGGCGCGCGGTGATTACCGGCATTGGAGCGATCAGCCCCAAC
Organism: Terriglobales bacterium; assembly: GCA_050745525.1. GTDB lineage: Bacteria > Acidobacteriota > Terriglobia > Terriglobales > SCQP01 > SCQP01. The sequence continues at coordinate 4,441 of JBOGKL010000210.1, forward strand.
GGACTGGGGCGGGAAGCCTTCTGGCAGGCCACCCGCGCCGGGCACAGCGGCGTGCGGCGCGTCGAAGCGTTTGCCGAAGCGAAGCTGGCGGTGCAGATCGGCGGGTTCGCAGAGCAGTTTGAGCCTGGCCGCTATATGGAAGAACGCGAACTGCCGCATGTGAGCCGGGTGGTGCCGCTGCTGCTGGCGGCCAGTGCGGAAGCGCTGGCCGATGCCGGAGTGGACGCGGCGGCTCTGGAATTGGAGCAGCGGCGGCG
>JBOGKL010000211.1:0-3851 GCA_050745525.1 Terriglobales bacterium
ACGCCAAGGCTGACGTAGTCGGTGATACGTGCCCCGGCAGGCAGTTCGGCAACGGTTCGCGCCAATGCGGCCTCCTGTACCTCTCCTGCAGGATACCACCGCAGAAATGCTAAGTGAACAGTATTAGTCCTAACCCGCATTTCTCACGCCATGCGGGCAGCCATTGGCCATTAGCAATTGGCTTGAGGGCCGCGCCGGCGGGCATTAGAGTAAAAACAGCGCCGCAGTAGCCCAGGCCCACGAGCCGGATGCGGCTTTTCACCAAGAAAAGCCGCACGTCGCTGCACGCCGCATGCTGCGTCTGCGCAGTTTTTGCTCCAGCCACCCCGGCGGAGCCGAAGGCAACTTGGTCACGGCCACTGGTGCGTGGAGGCGCCGCAGATCGAGCCCTGCTGGGTTCCGCTACGGCCAAACGGCAGGCTAAAGCGGCTCGCTGCGAGGCTCGGCTGCATTTCGCTTGAGCCAGCGCCGGGCGCGGGGCGCCCAGCGGATTTTCAGCGCCAGCAGGCAGCGGCCGAATGCGCTGGGGCGAAACACGTACAGCCAATAATGGGGGAGCGAAGTTTTCGTCCAGCGCGTTTTGTAGGGATCGTGGTCGCCGGTGAAGTCGAACCGCCGCACGCCGGCCTCGCCGCACTCGTGCAACATGGACTCCGCGAGAAGCAGGCCGGCCCCGAATTTCGCATACGCTTCGTCGTAAGACCATTTGAGCAGGTAGTAGGATTGGCCTTGGCTCAGGCCGCAAGCCATGGCGACGAGGCGTCCGTCGAGTTCAAGCCGATGCAGCACGAGGCAGCCGGCGGCGGCCATGGCGGCGCAGGCCTGATCGTAAAACGCCCGCGCCCCCGGCCGGCTCGAGATGTCACTGCCATTGCGGCCTTTCCAACCGGCGGCCTCGAGGCGGTAGTAGTCGTTCAACTGGGCCTGAAGTTGCGCGGGGTCGAACCAAACCGCCCGCACCAGCCTCAGCCCGCTGCCGCCGGGCTCCCCGGTTTCCTGGAGGTGACGCCGGGTGCGTCGCATGGCGTAGCGGTAGTGCGACCGGATAGCCCGCTCCCAGTGCGCTTCCGGATCCAGCTCCAGATACGGGCTGCGGATCGAGCTCCAACTACCGACGGGGAAGCGCACGGCGCCAGCGGAGGCGATCAGCGCCTCGGCCACTGCGCCGGCCGGAGCGTCCCGCAGCTCGATCACGTCCCAGCCGCGCTGCTGGCAGAGATAGTGGCCGATAGCCGCCGCCGCGGCGCGGCCGGCTTCGCCCGGCGCCGCGCAGAGATCGAAGCGGACCCCAAACACGCCGGCGGCCGAGCGCAGGCGGCGCACCGGAAGCCCGTAGTACCAGCCGCGATCCCGGATCAGCGGCAGCACCGCCCGCAGCTCTCCTCCTCTGCGGGCAGTGATGAGCTGCAGGTTCCGCGCAACTTCCATGGCCGCGACGTGCGCGCGGATCCAAAGCGGATGGACGAACGGTGTTCCCACATCCCCGTGTTCCTTCCACAACTGTAGCCATTCCGGCGCCAGCGCATCGAACGCCGCCATGCCGGCGGTGGGGGCGACTTCCCAGACCGGCGCCGCAGATTCGAAACCCGCAGTCGCGCTCACGCCGCTGGCTCCCGGTCCGGTCCGAACTTCCAGCGATGGAGTGCCCCGCCCAGCAGTCCGGGGCGAAATACGTAGAGGAACGCGTGTTCCAGCGTCAGGGAGGTCCATTCGCGTTTGTAGGGGTAATCGTCACCGGTAAAATCGAAGCGGGTCAGGCGATCGGCTTGGCACTGCTGGATAATCGCTTCAATCAGCAGGTTTCCGGGGCTATATTTGGCATAGCGCTCGTCGTAGCACCACTTGACGGCGTAGTAACCGCCGACGTCGCGCAGGCCCAGGGCAGTAGCCACCAACCCCCCTCCGCAGAGCAGCCGATGCAGCCGCAACTGGCCCTGGGCCGCCGCCCCAGCCGCCATATCCAGGAAAAACCGGACTTGCCGCTCCCCCTTACGGAGAACTGCGTTACCACCGCGGCGGCCTTTCCATCCGCTGGCTTCCAGCGTGAACAACTCGTGCAGGCGTTCGAGGTTTGCTTCGGTGCTGGTCTCGAACTCCACTGCCCCCGATTCTTCCAGCCGCCGCCGGGTGCGCCGCAGTTTGTGTCGCAGCTCCCCAGTGGGGGTAAACGTCATGGGGTCGAGATAGCGCGACTGCATGGACGCCCGGCGTCCAGTCTGGTAGCCGGCGGCGGCGGCGGCGGCCTGCACCGCTTCGGCGAACCCGCCGCGGGGCACCTCCCGCAACATGAAGCAGTCCCAGCCCTCCCAGTCCGCCAGGCAGCGAAACATCGCCGTGGCCACGTCCGCGTTCCAGGCTTCGCCGTCGGCGCTCAGATCAAACCGCAGGCAGACGTGGCCGGCGGCGCTGCGGAGCAGGCGCACGGGCAGGCCCCGCAGCCAGCCGCGTTCGCGCACCAGCGGCAAGACCGCGATGAGCTGTCCGCCCCGGCGAGCATAGATAGCCGCGACCCGGTCGGCGCGTTCGTAGGCGCGGGCATGGGCAAGCACCCAGGCCGGGCCAGTCAGCGGCGTCAGCCGCCCCGGTGCGACCATTGCCGCCCACTCCGGCGCCAGCCCCTCGAGCTCAGGCAGGCCCAGGATTTTCCCCACTTGCAGCGAGGCCTGGGGTTGGCCAGGCAGTCCCGCCGCCGCCGCGGAGGTTGACATGTGATTTACTATACAGGCTAGCCGTCGTGGCGGCGGTTGAATGCGCTCTCCATGCCGCAACGCTCCCTTGATTCCGGCAGCAATCTCACCAGCTCGACGGCCGAGGTCATATCCGCCGCTGCCGGCTTCGCCGGGCTGGCCGGGGAGTGGGACGCGCTCGTGGCGGCGATGCCACGCCCCAGCCCCTTCCTGGGGTGGACTTGGCTGCACACGTGGTGGGAGCACTTTGGCGGCGGAAGTGAGTTGCGTTTGGTTACGCTGCGTGACGCCGCCGGCCTCCTGCTCGGCGTCGCGCCCCTACACTTGGTATCGCGCCGTGCGGCGGGCGTGCCGGTGCGTTCACTGGAGATGCTTGGCTATCGCGGTTCGGCCGTGTGCGCCGATCATCTGGATTTTCTCCTGCGCGGCCCTGAGCCTGCCGGCGCGGCTCGCGTGCTCTTGCGCGCCGTGCTCGCTCTACCCGGCTGGGACGCGCTCATCCTCGCCGACCTGGCCGAGCATTCGCCCCTGCGCGCCATCTTCGCTGAGCTCGCCGCGGCCTTCGCCCCGCGCAGCGAAGCCGCCGAAATTTGCTATTTCCGTTCCCTGCCGCCCACCCGAGCCGAATTCGAGGCGGAGCTACGGCGCCAGCATAAGAAGCTGGCTAATGACCTGAGGTACAACCGCAAGCGCCTGCAACAGCGGCCTGGCACCCGCTTCGTACCCGCGCCCACCGGCCCGGCGGAAGTCAGCGCCGTGCTCGCCGATTTGGCGCGCCTGCATGGGCTAGCCCGCGGCCGCCAGGGCGAATCCGGCAATTTCTGCCTGCCCGCCTATCGCGCCTTTCATGAAGCCCTGGCGCCGCGATTGGCCGCCGAAGATCGGCTCTATCTCGCCCGGCTGGAGAGCGGCCACCAGACCGTGGCGGTTCTCTACGGTTTTGTCGAAGCGGGGGTGTTTTACTACTACCAATCCGGATTCGACACCGCCCTCAGCTCCCTCGGTCTCGGCAAGCTGATGTTGGGGGAAGTGATGGAAGATGCCGCCGAGCGCCTGGGGCTGCACGAGTTCGACTTTCTCCGCGGCGGAGAAGAGTACAAGTCCCGCTGGAGCAGCGGCGCCCGCCACACCTGGCATCTGTACGCCTGGCGCGGCACCTTGGCC
>JBOGKL010000212.1:0-4370 GCA_050745525.1 Terriglobales bacterium
GGCACGTGCAGCGCGGCCACACCGCGCACGGCGGGTTCCAGGGCGGCCAACTCGGGCGAGGAAAGCCAGCGCAGCCCGGCGACGCCGTTGAGGCCGCCACGGCGCTCAATCTCGCGCAGGCCCGCCCGTTCGCTCTCGCGCGCGGCCACGATCACTTTGCCGGGCACGGCCAAGGCCAGCCCGTGCTCGCGGCAGTACTCGATCATGGCGCGAGCGCCGGCCACCGAAAGGCGGGCCTTGAGGGAACCGGGACGGTAGTACACCCCGGAATGCACAACGCCGCTGTTGTGACCGGTCTGGTGCGCGGCGACAGCGCCTTCTTTTTCAAGGACCACGAGGCGCAGTCCGGAGCGGCGGCGCAGCAGCGCGCGTGCCAGGGCCAGGCCGACAATGCCCGCACCTACGATCGCGGTGTCGTAGCCGGCGCGGCTCATGCCTTCTTTTGGTGCCAAGCGCGCACGGCGCGGCCGGCCACGCGCGCCACCAGCCCGCGCGGCAGCAGCCGCTCGACGGCATCGAGGACGCGCCCGCCGGGCGAGCAGATCACCATCGCTTGACGGCGGCGCAGGCCGCGCAAGGCGAGGCGGGCGACCGTTTGGGCCGATTGCATGCCCGGGGGCTCGGGGATGGAGGCGGCGGCGAAGAAGCCGGTGCGCGTCGGCCCCGGGCACAGCGCCATGACGTGGATGCCGGAGGCGCGCAGTTCCTCGTGCAGCGCCAGGCTGAAGTGCAACAGAAAGACCTTGGTCGCCGCATAGGTGGCCATGTACGGAACCGGCTGCAGGGCGGCCGTGGAAGACACGTTGATGATGGCCCCGCCACCCTGGGCGCGCATTCCTGGCACCAGGCCGCGCGTGAGCGCGACCGTCGCTCCCAGGTTCAGCCGGACCTGGCCGCGCTCGCGCTCGGGATCGAGAGAGGCAAACTCGCCCAGGCTGCCGATGCCGGCGTTGTTGACCAGCAACCGCACCGGCCAGCCGTGCCCGGCTACGGCCGCCAGCACTTCGTCGGCGCCGCCATTCGCCAGGTCGGCGGGAAGGATCTCAATTTCGAGGCCGGGGCGGCGCAGTCGCTCGCGCTGCTGTTCGAGGTCGGAGCGCGTGCGCGCGGTGAGGATGAGGTTGGTGCCCTGCGCGGCGAGAGCTTCGGCCAGCGCCGCGCCAATCCCCCGGCTGGCGCCGGTAATGAGCGCGTAGGCCTGGTTCATGGCGCGGTTAGTGGGACGGCAGATGGCAGGCGGCCATGCCGTTCTTTTCCAGGTACTGCTGGTGGTACTCCTCTGCCCGGTAGAACGGTTGGGCGGGAGTGATCTCGGTCGCGACGGGCCGCGGCAGCTTGCCGCCGGCCTCGAGCGCCTGCTTGGAGGCGCGCGCGGCGGCTTCCTGCTCGGGGGTGAGATAGAAGATGGCCGAGCGGTACTGCGTGCCTACGTCCGGGCCCTGGCGATTGACGGTGGTCGGATCGTGGCTGTCCCAAAACACGTCGAGCAGCTTTTCGTAGCTCAAGATCTGGGGGTCGTATTCGACCTCGACGGTTTCGGCGTGTCCGGTGCGGTCGCCACAGACCTGCTTGTAGGTCGGGTTCGGCGTGGTCCCGCCCTCGTACCCCACCGTGGTCGCCGTCACCCCCGGCACCTGGCGGAAGGCGGCTTCCGAGCCCCAAAAGCAGCCCAATGCAAACTGTGCCTTAGCCATGCCTCATTATAAGACGACGTTAATTGGCGCGGGGACCCCTGGCCCCAGCCCGGCCAAGCGTGACTGGAGTCAGCTAACGTTCGCCCGGGCGGGTGGGCTCCATCTGCAGGGCGTTGTTGAAGCGGTTGAAGTAGTTGAAGAGGCCGATCACGCCGGCAAGCTCGACCACCGCGCCCTCGTCGAAGTGGCGGCGCAGATCGGCGTAGAGGGCGTCATCCACGGCGTTGGAGTCGCGCGTCATGCGCTCGGCAAAGCGCAGCGCCACCTTCGTGGGCTCATCCAGATCGAAGGTCTCGAAGCCCTCGAGGCCTGCCAGCGTTTCCTCACTCCATCCGTGCCGCCTTGCCAAGGCGGTGTGCGAGGCCAGTCAATAATGGCAGGCGTTGATTTGGGAGACGCGGACGGCCAGCAGTTCCTTCAGCTTCACCGGCACCACGCCCTCGCCCATTACCACGCGGAAATGCGCCATCATCGTGCGCAGCAGCTCGGGGCGGTGCGCGGCGGTGCGGAACATGTTGGGCACGTTGCCGCGCTGCTCGTAGATGGCCTCCAGCAGCGGCCTCACCTCGGGCGCGGTCTGTTCCGTTTTCAGGCGGCTGAGGCGCATGGTCGCAATTAGTGCGGGGCTCCCGAAGCCCCGGCGGGCGCGGCCTCGGAGCCGAAGGCGGCGATAGCGCGGGCCTCATCGTCATGCACGTCAAAGACGGTGTAGAGCTTGGTGATCTGCAGCAGGTCGTGGACCTTGTGGGTCAGGCTCAGCAGCTTCAAGTCGCCGCCGGCTTTGCGCACCTGGCTGAAGCCGCTCACCATTTCACCTAAACCGGAACTGTCAATGTAGTTGACATCCGCAAGATTCAAAAGGATTTGGTCTTCGCCCTTGGCCAGCAGCTCGCGAATGGTCTCGCGCAGCGCGGCGGCGCCATCGCCGAGGGTAATGCGGCCGCCCAGGTCAACCACGGTGACCGAATCAATGCGGCGGCAGATGACTTTGATCATGCACACATCCTAAGAGGCGAGCGCCCCCGGTGCTTTCCATTATGAACGCGCGGCATGCGGATCCTGACGGTGTTTGCTGAGCCGCACCGAGGTCCCGGTCTTGCTGGGTTGCACGTCCACTTGATCCATAAACGCGCGTGCCAGAAATATCCCGCGGCCCGATTGCCGCAGCAGGTTTTCCGGCGCGAGCGGATCGGAGATATGGGCTAGGTCAAACCCACTTCCCTGGTCACGGATGCTGACCACGAAATCCTTGGGCAGCACATCAAATTCGATGACCACTTTCTTGCTGCGGTCGTAGGCGTTGCCGTGCATCACGGCGTTGACGGTAATTTCCCGCACCGCCATGGCAATGCGATGGCACTCGCTCTCGTCAAAGCCAGCGTCGAGGGCGGCGCGCTCGGCCGCCGCTTCGGCCTGATCCACGCTTTCAATGCGGCTTTCGAGCGTGATTGCCTGGTGGTTTGCCGCGGTCATCACGTCAGCCTTAGGCTCTGAAGATTTTGCCGCGTCGTGTTTGCGCCGCAACCGATGCCCCCGTAACCCGAACCGTTTCAACATGGCACGCATGGGCACCTCTGTCAAGTTGGAGCCCTGACTGGGGCATGGCCCGGCCTCAGTCGCCCGATGTGGTGAAGGGGTCAGGGTAGTGGCGCTGCCGTAGCCAATCGAGAAAGGCGCGCCAGCGCGCGCGGGCGGACTGACGCTCGCTCGGGCTGCGGTACTGCTGCTCCAGACCCAGCTCCCAACGAATGCGGCGGGTAAGGAACAGGTAGAAGGCGAAGCGCGCCAGCACGGCATCGTACCCAGAGCGTTCGGCCCAATCACGCAGAAGCCGCCGGGCACGTCCCTGGCGGAACAGCAGCGCGGGCCACAGGGCCAAGTCCGAGCGCGGCTGACCGTCAGCGCCATATCCCGGCATTTGCGTAATCCAGGTGAGCAGATCATCCAGGGCCGAGCCAGGTCCGAAGCTGCTCCAATCCACCACCCCGACCGCGGAAGGTCGGCTGAGGAAGCCGCCGCCGGAGATCAACACATTGCCCGGCCAGAAATCGCCGTGGATCGGCACGGCACCGCAAACAGAAGAAGGCAGCGTGAGAACGTCAGGGACCCAGCCGAGCCAAGGCGCCAGTTCCGGGTCAGAAGCCACGATCGCGCCGCTGCGCGCGATGGATGCGGTGCCGAGGTCGCGCAGGCTGGGCCACTGCGGCGGCAAAAATGCGGGCACGATCGCGCCACTGTGCTGGAAGCGCTCGAGCCAGGCGATGGCCAGGTTCATTTCTGACGGAAGAGGGTCGGCGGGGCGGGGGCTCCAGCGGCAGTCGGCCCTGCGGCCGGGAATGGCGGATTGCACCAGGCATGCCGAGGCAGGCTCGGCCTCCGTGGCGGCGTCTTCGGAATAGGCGAGCAGGCGCGGGAGGGACAAACTTCCGGCGAGTGGCGCCAAGCCGGCAAGCGCCCGAGCTTCGGCCGCCAAGCGGCGTGTGGCCGCCGGTCCGTAGCCGGTTTTTGCGACCCAACGCAACGGGGTACGGCCGCGGGGGGCAAAAGCGGCGACCAGTGAGCCCTCGTCGAGGGGCAGCAGCGTCAATAGGGACGGGGTGCGGTCCTTTGCGGCCCACTCCCGCACGAGTTCATGCACTGGCGTGTCCTGTCTCGCAACCATGCGTCGCGGCGGCG
>JBOGKL010000213.1:0-5120 GCA_050745525.1 Terriglobales bacterium
TCCCCAACCTCGCCCTGCGCAGTTCCAGCAGGGCGGCGCAGCCGCGCTGGGGCCCGCGCCAACATTCGCGCGAGTGCGTTCGGGTCCCGGGCGCCTCCCAATTGCGACTAGGGGGCGGCCAGCTCGCGGGCCAGCTCGATGAGGGTGTAGGTGGGGGCGCCGGTGGGGCCTTTGGGCATCCAGGGCTTGTTTTCTTCCAGCCAGGCGGTGCCGGCAATATCGAGGTGGATCCATGGGGTGTCGCCGACGAAGGCCTGCAAGAAGGCCGCCGCGGTGATGGCGCCGCCCCAGCGGCCGCCGGAGTTGATGAGGTCGCTGATGTGGCCGCTCATCATGTCCGAGTACTCGGCGTCGAGCGGGAGGCGCCACATCTTTTCTCCGCTGCGCGCGCGCGCCGTCTCGAAGCTCCGGTACCAGGCTTCGTCGTTGGCGAAGACGCCCGTGTTTACATGCGCCAGCGCCACCACTACGGCGCCGGTCAGCGTGGCGGAGTCAATCAGGTGGGTCGCGCCCAGCGTCTTGGCGTAGTGAATCGCATCCGCCAGCACCAGGCGGCCTTCGGCGTCGGTGTTGATCACTTCAATCGTTTGGCCTGACATCGAGGTCTGCACGTCGCCGGGTTTTTGCGCGCGTCCGCCGGGCATGTTCTCCGTCGCGGGCACGACGGCGATCACGTTGAGCGGGAGCCGGAGCGCGGCGATGGCCTGCATCGCCCCCAGCGTCGCCGCGCCGCCGCACATGTCGAACTTCATCAGCTCCATGTTGGCGGCGGGCTTGATCGAGATGCCGCCGCTGTCGAAGGTGATGCCCTTGCCGATGATCCCCAGCGTCGGACCGCTCGTCCCGCCCTGGGCGCCGCGGTAGCGTAGGACCATCAGGCACGGCGGCTCGGCGCTGCCTTGGGCCACGCCGAGAAACGCGCCCATCTTCAAAATGCGCGCCTGCTCCGGGCCGATCAGCTCGCACTCGAGGCCCGCTTTTTCGGCCATGGCCTGGGCGCGCTCGCCCATGATGCGCGGCGTCATGCGGTTGCCGGGCTCGTTCGCCAGCTCGCGGGCAAAGCGCTGCGCCTCGGCGTAGATGGCGCCCTCGCGCGCGGCCGGCTGCAATGCTTTGGCGTTGGCTTCGGTCGCCGCGATCAGCTTGAGCGTCGTGATTTGCTGTTCCGGATGGCGGTCGCTCTTGTACGTGTCCGGTTCGAAGTTGCCCGACTCGACGCCGGTAACGGCGGCCCAGACGGCCGCGGCGGGTTCGAGACCCTCCGGCAGCACGAGCGCCATCTCGCGAACGCCCTTGCCCTTGAGGCGGCGGGCGACGGCGCCGGCCAGCCTCCAGGACTCGAGCACCCCGAACGGTCCCTCGCCGCGTCCGGCGACGACCAGCCGCGCGGCTTTCATGCCCTTGGGGTGGTGCAGCACGGCGATGTCCAGCGCCTTGCCGGTGAACTCTCCGCTTTCATAGAGCTCGGCGACCGCCGCGGAGGCGCCTGACGCCGGCTTCGGGCCCAGCATGAGGATTAGGGCTTCGGTTTCCACTTGGGCGAGGCTGCCGGAGGTCAAAATCTCAATTTGCATGGCTTTGTTAGAGCGGCGCTAGCGCCGCGATCTTTCCTTCATGGCTTGTCGGGCAGTGGCTTCGGCTTCCCGTCGGCGTTCGGTGGCGCGCTTGTCGTAAAGCTGCTTTCCTTTGGCCAGGGCCAGCTCGAGCTTGACGCGGCCGTTCTTCCAGTAGAGGCGTAGTGGAATCAGCGTCAGGCCGCGCTCGCGGACCTTGCCCTCCAGGCGCGCCAACTCGCTCCGGTGCAGGAGAAGCTTGCGCGTGCGGTCGGGATCGTGAATGGCGTAACCGGCGTTCTTATAAGGGCTTATGTGGCAGTTCAGCAGGTAGAGTTGGCCTTCGCGCAGCAGGCCATAGCTGTCTTTGAGCTGGACTTGACCCTCGCGCAGCGACTTGACCTCGCCGCCCGTCAAGGCCACGCCAGCCTCCCAGCGTTCCAGCAACTCGTAGTTGTGGCGCGCCTGGCGATTTTCGCTGATGTTCTTTTGCGCTTGCTGCCGGGTTTCCACCACTTACCTATGCTAACGAAAATTACCGGAACAAAGCAGGGCCGGGGGCGCTCCTAGCTGAGTAAGGCAATTGGGAGCTGGCGTGCTAGACTAGGCGCGTCGTTCCTGCACGCCTTGTGGGCGTCGCGGCCCGCCGCATGGGCGCCGCGGCACGTCCGGAGGGTGGTGCCGATTGGAGATCGTGAGCGTTTCCCCCGCCAGATTACGGCTGTGCATGGTGCTGCTGGCGCTGTGCATAGTGGCAGGCTCGGTCCACCTCTATGCGGGGGATAAGGGCGAGCCCTACTACCGCCATGGCGAGCTGTCCATGGCGCATCACAACTACGACCAGGCCTATGTGGATTTCCGCAAGGCCATGGAGTTGTCGCCCAACAACATCACCTACCAGATCGCCACGCATCGGGCCCAGTTCGCCGCCGCCAACGAGCACATTCAGCAGGGGGAAAAGCTCAAGGCCGCCAAAAATTACGGGGGCGCACTCAAGCAGTTCCAGTTCGCCGCCGTCATTGATCCGGCCAACTTCATCGCCGGGCAGGAAATCACGGCCGTGGACAACATCCTGCACCCGCCGCCGCCGCCGCCGGGTGAGAGCGTGAGCGAGGCGGAAACGAACACGCTGGCGGCGCGGCTGGCGCGCGCGGCCGGACCGGTGTCGCTCGAGCCCATCGCCAACAGCGTGGTCAGCGACTTCACCGTCAACAGCGGCCCCAAGGACGCCTATCGCGCCGCGGCCAAGCTGGCCGGGCTGAACGTGATCTTCGACAATTCCGCCCAGGGCGGTTACGCCAACTCCGCACGCGTCAGCCTCAACTTGCACAACGTGAGCGTGATGCAGATCCTGCGCGTGCTCAACATCGAGACCAACAGCTTCTACATTCCGGTCACGCCCAACACCATACTGGTCGCCACCGACAACCGCACCAACCATCAGCAGGTGGATCCGACCGTCCTCAAGGTCTTCTACATCAAGAACATTCAAAACCCCACCGACCTGACCGAGCTGGCGTCGGCCATCCGCGGCCTGATGCAGCCGCAGCCGCACATCATGCCCGTCGCCAGCATTGACGCGTTGGTGATGCGCGACACGCCCGACAAGGTGGCCATGGTGCAGCGCGTGCTCGACGATCTCGACAAGGAACCGCCCGAGGTGGTCGTGAACGTCCGCATCCTGCAGGTGAACCGGGAGGTGACGCGCGACCTGGGGCTGTTGCCGCCCACCAGCTTCGGCATCGGGCTGCAGACCACAACGCCGTCCACCACCACGCCGTCCACGTCGAGCACGGGTTCCACCACGACGCCGGCCGCGACCTCGACGACGCCGACGCTGAACAGCCTGAAGCATCTCAACAGCGGCAGCTACGCCATCACCATTCCCAACGCCACGCTGAGCGCGCTGCTGAACAACACCAACACGCAGACCATTCAGGAGCCGACGCTGCGCGCCGTGCAGGGGCAGAAGGCGACGCTGCAGATCGGCGAAAAGATTCCCATCGCCACCGGCAGCTTCCAGCCGGGGATTGGCGGCGTAGGTATTAACCCCCTGGTGAACACCCAGTTCCAGTACCAGCAGGTGGGCGTCATCATCAATATGACGCCCCAGATCCATGGCGACCAATCGGTGCTCTTGAAGGAAGACATCACGTTGTCGAGCGTGGTGAGCTATACCGACATCGGCGGCATCCAGCAGCCCATCATCGGCAACAACGAGATCAATCACACCATCGAGGTCAACAACAACCAGAGCGTCGTGCTGGGGGGCCTGATCGTCAACACGGAGACCCACAACACCTCCGGCATTCCCGGTCTCAGCTCGATTCCCCTGCTCCGCTACCTGTTTTCGAGCGAGCACAACGACAACGTGCAGCAGGAAGTCCTGATCGTGCTGACGCCGCACATTGTGCACAGCCTGAGCCTCTCGCCGGCCGATATGCGTTCGCTCGACACGGGTACGCAAGACAACGTCCATCTGCGCATCCTCCCGCCCGCCTCCGCGGCCACGACCACGTCGGGTGCGAGCTCCTCCGGCTCGCTGTCCGCGGGGGCATCGTTCCCGGGCTCCGGCGCCACGCCGGCCGTGCCGGCGGCCAATGCGCCCGCGCTGGTGTTCTCCCCCGCGCAGGTCAACACGCAAGCCGGGCGGACGTTTGAGGTGCAGATGGCGGTGCAAAACGCGACCGACGCCTACGCCTACACCTTCCAACTGAACTTCAATCCCAAGGTCCTGCAGTTGGTGAGCATGCGCCTGGGCCGCTTCTTGCAGGCGGGCGGCCGGCCCCCGGCCATGGTCTATCGCCAGGATGCGGTGGCGGGCACGGCGCAGGTCAGCCTCTCGCGCCCGGCGGGCGCGCCCGGGCTTTCCGGCGGCGGCCACTTGATCACGATGACTTTCCGCGCCCTGGCCCGCGGCACCTCGCCGCTGACGGTCTCGCGCGTGGGCGCGCGCAGCGCGAAGGGCGCGCCGCAGGCCCTGGCCACCGGATCGGGCAGTGTTGTAGTGCAATGAGCGGTAAACCCAAGTCGCATCCTCGAATATTGCGCCGGGCCACGGCGGGCATGACCCTGATCGAATTGCTGGTCGCGACGGCGATCCTGGTCGTGCTCTCTTCCATGGCGGTGCCCATGGCGCGCATCAGCATCGAGCGCCAGAAGGAACACCTGCTGCGCCTCGACCTGCGCGAGATGCGCACCGCGATTGACCGCTATAAGGACGCCGCCGACCGCGGCCTGATCCAGGTGAAGCTCGACACGCACGGCTATCCACCCGACTTGCAGACACTGGTCAACGGCGTGCCCATGGGCACGGAGACGATCCGCTTCCTGCGCGCCATACCGGAAGACCCGTTCACGCACTCCTACGACTGGGGCTTGCGCTCGGTCCAGGATCAGCCCGATTCGACCAGTTGGGGCGGCCAGGACGTGTTTGACGTCTACACCACGAGCCAGGCCGGCGCGCTTGACGGCACGCAGGTGGACACATGGTAGCGGCTCTCGCAAGGCGATGGATTGGCGCGGGACCTCGCGTGGCTGCGCCACGCGACCCGCTTGGGACCCGGC
>JBOGKL010000214.1:0-3491 GCA_050745525.1 Terriglobales bacterium
CGGCGAAATCGCCCTGCGAAGCGCGCAGCGCGAAGCAGGGCACTCACATCCAGGTCCATATCCGCTCCACATCGACGCTGGTTCCCTGCGGTTGGCCCTCGCTCAGCGCTTCGCTGACCGCCACCACCTCCTCGATCCCACCGACTTCCGCTTCCTCTGGGTCACCGCCTTCCCCATGTTCGAATGGGACGAAGCCGAGCACCGCTGGAACGCCTCGCACCATCCCTTCACCTCGCCCCGCGACGAAGATCTCCCGCGTCTCGACGCCGATCCCGGCGCCGCCCGCGCCCAAGCCTACGACGTCGTCCTCAACGGCGTCGAGCTCGGCTCGGGCAGCATCCGCATTCATCGTGCGGCTTTGCAATCTCAGATCTTCCGTCTCCTAGGCATGAGCGATGAGGAAGCCCGCGCGCGTTTCGGCTTCTTCCTCGAGGCCCTGCAGTACGGCACCCCGCCCCACGGTGGCATCGCGCTCGGTCTCGACCGCCTGGTGATGCTGCTCGCCGGAGCCGCTTCCATCCGCGAGGTCATCGCCTTCCCCAAAACCGCCCGCGCCGTGGACCTGATGACCGACGCGCCCACCTCGGTCGCCGCCGCCCAGCTCAAAGAGCTCGGCATCCGCGTCCCATGATCCGCGTTCTTCCGGACGCGATCGCCAACAAGATCGCCGCCGGCGAAGTCGTCGAGCGCCCCGCTTCGGTGGTGAAGGAACTGCTGGAAAACGCGCTCGACGCCGGCGCCCGCTCCATCCGCATCGAGGTCGAGGTCGGCGCCTCCGACCGCATCCACATCACCGACGACGGCTGTGGCATGTCGCGCGACGATGCCGTGCTCGCCCTCGAGCGCCACGCCACCAGCAAGCTCAGCGACGTTGAATCCCTCAGCGCCATTGCCACGCTCGGCTTCCGCGGCGAAGCGCTGCCCGCCATGGCCGCCGTGTCGCGCTTCACCATCGAGACGGCCGCCGCCGCCGGCGAGGGCACGCGCGTCCAGGTCCACGCCGGCAAGCTACGCGGCGTGGATGCGGTGGGCCTGCCCCGCGGCACTTCCGTCACCGTGGCGGGTCTGTTCGCCAACATCCCCGCCCGCAAGAAATTCCTCAAAAGCGAGGCCACCGAGCTGGGCCACATCACCACCCTGGTCACCAACTACGCTCTAGCCTATCCCGAGATCGCCTTGCATCTGGAAACTCCGCGCCGCGTCCTGCTCTCGGCGCCCCCGGCCGGCAGTCACGCCGAGCGCCTACAGCAAGTCCTGGGGGAAGAGTTGCTGCGCGCCTCGGTTGAGTTCCGCGAGCAGGCCGCCTGGGCGCCTGGTCCCGGTCCCGACGCCCAGGCTCAAACTCAGGGCCTGGGCATTTTCGGCTTCGCCTCGCGCCCAGAGATCCACAAGCTCAACCGCGATTCGATCTTCATCTTCGTCAACCGCCGTCTCGTGCGCGATCGCCTGCTGCAGCACGCCATCGCGGCGGCTTATTACAACCTGCTCCCCAACGGAACATTTCCGGCCGTGCTGCTGTTCCTCGACCTGCCCTTTGCCGAGGTGGATGTGAACGTGCACCCCGCCAAAACCGAAGTCCGCTTTCGCCGCCAGAACTTTGTCCACGATGCCGTGCGCGACGCCATCCGCGGCGCGCTTGCGGCCGCGCGCCCCATCCCCTCGTTTCTGCGCGAGCGCGACGCCCATCCCAGCGCCGCTCCTGCCTGGGCTGCTCCGGACTGGGCTACGGCCCGCCCCATCCCCATGTCGTCCGGCGTCGCGCCCGAGCTCGGCATCTCCACCGCCGATCTGCCCGCCGGATTCGAGCTCACCTCCGCCCCGCGCGCCCCGCAACCGCAGCGCCTCTCGCTCGACGCGCGCCCGGAATCGTTCGCCCCCCGCGCCGCCCCGCTCCCGGCTGCCGCCTGGGTGCCGGAAACCGGCGTGGGTTGCGGCTTGCGGCAACTTGGAGGCGTCGCCGCAGAGGCGCCGCCCGATCCCGGCGACATCGCCTCCCTCCGTCCGTTGGGACAGATCCGCGACAGCTTCATCGTGGCCGAAGGTCCCGATGGCCTCTGGCTCATTGACCAGCACGTCGCCCACGAGCGCGTCCTCTTCGAGCGCATTGCCGCCCAGCGCCTCTCCGGCGCAGTCGAAAGCCAGCGCCTGCTGATGCCGCTGATCGTCGAGCTCGAGCCCGGCCGCGCCCTGGCCTTTGCCGAGATCGCCGGCGAGTTGGCCCAGGCCGGTTTTGAAGCCGAGCCCTTCGGCCGCGCCACGGTCGCGGTCAAGGCCGCCCCGGCGGGCGTTCCCGGCGAGCAGGTCGAGCGCCTGCTGCGCGAAATTCTGGAAACCGCCGCCCCGCTCGAACGCGGCCTCACCCTCGAAGCCGTCCGCACGCGCATGGCGGCCACGATCGCCTGTCACGCCGCCATCAAGGTCAACATGCGCCTGGAACCCTCGAAGATGCAGTGGCTCCTGGTGCAGCTCGCCCTCACCCAGTACCCCATGACCTGTCCCCACGGCCGTCCCGTGCTGCTACGCTATTCTCTCGACGAAATTCAGCGCGCCTTCAAGCGTATCTCCTAGCCTCATGACCACCGACGATCGCATTGCCGCCCGCGCCGCCCGCCACGCCGCCCTTACGCGGCAACTTGGACACGCTCTGAGCCCCAGCGGGCGTCCGTTGCCCGCGAACGAAGCCCGGCTCCAGCCCGACCAGCGGGAGGGCGTCCCGAATACGGAGTGGCCGGGCCACCGCCCGGCGCACCTCGATGCGGATACCCTCCACACCTGGGTCCGCGCCCTCGGCCTCCCCGCGCTTATCGATCTCGGCGAGGAGGCCGCCCCTATCCTGGACGAATTAGTCGCCTCGCTGCGTGTGGTCGAGCTCTGGGTTTGGCGGCAGCCCCTGCGCTACTGCGCCGCCGATCTGCTCCCGTTCGTCTACGTGGCGGTGGGCGACCGCCATCCGGAAAAGGACTTCCGCCGCCAGGCTCAGCGCGGCACGCTCTCGCGACTCGCGGCCGAAGCTTACGAGCAGTTGCTCGTCTCGCCCTCCGCCCTGACCGCCACGCGCCTGCGCGACCTGCTGGGCGCGGCGCGTATCTCGCGCCTCGCAGTGGATCGCTCTCTATTCGAGCTGGCGCAAACGTTAAAGATCGTGCGCTGCGGCCGCAACGAAGGCGAAACCGAGTGGCGCCCGCTGCTCGCCGCCCTGCCCGATGTCCCGGGCGCGGTGGATCACATCGCGCAATCGCAGGCCGCCGCCGCCCTGCTCACTCAATACCTGGACGTAAACGTCTGCGCCACCGAGCCCGAACTGGCCGACTGGTTCTCGCCCCTGTTCTCGCGCACCCTCATCCACTCCGCCCTCAAGGCTCTCGCCGCCGCCCGCCAACTCACCCCGGACGCCCTCGACGGCCACCCCGCCTGGCGCCTGCCGTAGCGACGGCGTTATCATGGGCAGCAAAGCGATGCAGAAATGCACTCACGCGCGCCTTCTGCTTCTG
>JBOGKL010000215.1:0-6087 GCA_050745525.1 Terriglobales bacterium
TGGATACAGCCGCACTAATCGAGGCTGCTCGACAGTTGTTGCCGGCTTGGTCCGTTCCCAAGGAAATTCACATTCTGGAAACCATGCCGCTGAACGCCAACGGCAAGGTTGATCGCAAAGCGCTGGCGCAAAAGTTGGGGGCTGATCGCCAGGCGAACAGTCTCGGCGTTATTGGCACAGAGGGCCCCGGCCCTAATCGGAATTAGCGGAGAAGATCAAACTGACAGCAGGTCGGGTTGGTCATCGAGTCGCCTGGCAGTAAAGATGGCCCTCCATTGCAGCCGAGGTGTCATCCGGTGTGATCGTCGTGCCGGTCTCTATGTGACGGATACGGCGGTAGTTGAGCTCCCACAAGAAAGCAACAATCTCAGCCACTTTGCGCCTTTTCTCCCGCACTGTTGCGCCGTGCATCTCGAGAAACAAGGCCGGCCTGTAACATGCTAGGCTGTTGCGCGCCCCGCGAAGCGCTTCGATTTCCCACCCCTCAGTGTCGATTTTTATGAAGTCGGGTGCGGGAAGACCGGCAAGGGGGATTTCTTCGTCGAGCGTGATCATGGGAATCTCTTCGACCACGGTTTTCACCCCAGCCTGCAGCAGCCCTCGGACCGCCTTGTCGTCGACGCTCGCGCCGCCCGGCATCAGCGGGCGCCCCACCATCCTGCGCATCTCGCGCCGGGAGCCGACGCCGACCTCGCGAACCTCGACGTTCTTGATCCCGTTCAAGATCAGATTCTCCACCAGGCGCTTGCGGTTTTGGGTGTTCGGCTCGAAGCAGACCACGGCGTTTGCCCGCCTAGCGAAGAACAGGGTCAGCAGACCGTGGAAGGCGCCGACGTCGTAGACCGTCATGCCGCTGAGATCGAGCTGAGACCAAAATTGTTGTTCGGCCGTCATAACGCCGGGCGAAAGCAATGCCGGAACCCAGCCGAGGCCGCCCTTCCGCTTTAAGCCTTTCAGCAGGCCGTGGCGAACCGTGTAGGTTGCGTTATCGAACAGATGCATGCTGATCCACGCCAAAAAACGGTGCTTCAGCGTGTAGTGGCGGAACGGGAGGTCTTCTTTGGGGTCACTATGAGCCACCGCCCGAGTATAAACTCATCGTGAGTAGCGGCGCAATTGCCGCGACGCGTGAGGGTTGGGTCCCGTTTTCAATCGCCCACACGTTCGGTCCCGGGGTTCCAGATCTGCCAGGTGCGTCACTCCGCGCCGAGTGATCTCGCCGCCGTGCTGCCTGGCGGTCTCTGGCGCGCTGTGCCGCGCGCACGCTGCACGTCGCCAGCGGCACGGTCCAGGCCGGCAACATCGCCGTCGGGCGCGGGGTCCGCCCGTGGCGCTGGCTCGGGACAACGACCTGTTTGCCGGCCCCGACGCCGGCGGCAAACATGACGCGCCCATCCTTGGTCTGGTCGGAGCAGCCAACCTGAACGGGCTTGACCCTGGAGCCTCTCTGCGCCGGCAGTGACGGGTTTGGGCAGAGGCGCCGGATTCGTGCGGTCTCTACCTGAGCGACCCTTGGCCACCACAATGTGCTGCCTCGGGCGTTCGCTTGTCTGGATAGGCCGGGACCTCTTGCGCTGATTGCCTAAACGATTTCGAGGTTCGTCCGCTCGAACGCGGGCCACTGAACCTGCCCGGCGGCGCAAAAGTACGCAGAGAACCGGCTTCCAGTTTTTCGCACTCGGATGGCGCTGAGCATCGAGTCTGCGATTCCGCTCAGGTTCGGGCACGTCACCAGCATCGCGCCGCTGTCGGGCCACGCACGGGAAGCTGCCTGAAGCAGGGCGTGCAATCCGGCGGCCGCGCGGCCGGGCAGCCAAACGCTGTCCAGGGTCGTAATAGAAACAAAACCCTGGCCGGATCGCAACTCCGTCCGAACCACAAAACCCGCCCCGCGGACGCCGGTGGACCGGTGTTCAACAGCGATCAGTTTTCGCGGCCGCGGGTCCGCAAGGTAGTGCTCGAACTGGCCGCGCGTCGGCATATTCCAAAGCACCTCGCCATCGGCGATGAGCTGCGCCTCCATGGCCTGGAAAACGCAGGGATCATCGCTCATATAGGTGCGCCAATCCCCTTCCACACCGGTCGCCCGCCCCATGAAGCCATAGTTCTCACATATTCCTAAGGGCTGGACACGAAATCCAGCCTCGGGGTAGGCCCGCAGCAGCGCCCGCTCACCGCTAGTCGCTGCCTGCGCGAACGTAACCACCGGAACTCCGCGTTTTGCGACTGCCCCTAGAAGGGTGCGATATAACCCCGCCGCAATCCCTCGACTCCGCCAACCCGGGCGCACCCCGACAAAGGAAACGATCACGGCCTCGAACCCCATGTCCCCGTTCCGCAGGCGTCTTGCGCTTGTGCCAGCGAATCCGACCGGCTCATCTTCATCAAATGCCATGGCCGAATGCGCGCCCGCAACGGAGGGGAAACTCATCTGCCATCGCAGGTACTCCGGCGTGTACCGCAGTGCTGGCGGCTCCCAGGCCTCTTCCAAGATGCGGCTCGCTTCTTGCGCGCAGGCGGCGCCGTCAATGAGCGTAAAGGCGAGCGACATGTTTAACAACCGGCGAAACCCGGACATGGAAAGAAGGCCCCGAAGGCAATCATGCCGTATTACCCGCGCAGACCGGCTTCGCGGGTTCCGGAGCAACGGACCGGCCTGGATTGGAGTCCGCAACTGCTCTAACCGCCCCTATTGCGGCCCCGCACCGTAGTTTATCCTAACCCCCTACATAATCACGCTCCTGGTTGGCGCTTGCCTCAGCGCGTGCTCGCTGCGGGGCACGCACCGCCGCGCGCCCCGGCCTGGCGGGAAGCCGGCGGTCGCCAGCGCGCGGCTCGGAACGGACCCTCAAACGGCCATACGCTTGCAGAAGGGTGGGCCGCAAAACGCCCCTTACGGTCTCCGGCCCGGGAGCCCCCAAGCCCTCATCCCGCCTCTAGTCGTTCCCCTCACGGGCGGTGCGTTCCGTATGCCGGGCGCCATGCGAGCGGCACGGCCGCCCTTCTCTGGACGCCCTCCCGCTGGTCGGGCTGCGGCCGCAATTCGCTTGGCGGCAACGCGCGCCCGCTCTGCTCAGGGCGCGCCCAAGTTACCTCGTCAGGAGGTAATGGCAAAAGCGCTTAACGCGCCGCGCGCCCAGAGCCGCGCTGGGGGAAACAGACAAAAAGACCGGGAGATCCTTCTCGCTGGTCAACCTACGCCTTGACCCGCATTTCTCACGCCATGCGGCCGGCAAAAGGCAGTAAGCGATAAGCTTGAGGGTCGCGGCGGCGGGCAATTGGCAACGCGAGGGCGCCGATGGCAACTTCGCCACCATCGCTCGCCGCTGCCCCGTCCGGTCTGGACGCCACCGGCACCTTGTGGTATCTTCGATTCCCGATGCGGAGCTGGGTGGTCTGGGTTGCAGACAAGGTGGCGAGAACCCGTGCGGGCGAACGCGCCCTGGGCGCGGCTGCTGGGCTGGGCTCCGGCGCCGCAGCTCCGATATTCATGCTCCACCGGGTCCTGGAAGACACGCGCGAAGCCTACGACCCGGAGATGGCGGTTTCGGACGAGAATTTCGAGCGCTTTCTCGCATGGGTGAGCCGGCACTATAGGGTCGTCCGGTTACAAGACCTGCAACAAGAGCTGAGGGGCTGGCGCTGCGGCTCACCGCCGCTATGCGTCCTGACCTTCGACGACGGATGGAGCGACAATTTCACCTGCGCTTTCCCCATGCTGCAGCGGTATAACCTGACCGCAACGGTGTTCCTGGCCGTCAACTTCATTGGCACGGGGCGACGTCTATGGCAGGAACGGCTTTGGCGTCACCTGCAGCGGGCTGGGAAAACGAGCAGTGCCGCCGAGTCCCTGCGGGCAACCGGCGAGGCATTCGCCTGGTGCCCTCCGTTGGGCGCCGCCGACCTGAACTTGAGCCGGCTGCGACCGCTCTTGCTGACGCGCCCGAGCCCCGAGGCGGAGGCGTTCGTGGACCGGTTTGGGCGGATCGTGGGCGGCGAACCGGAGTGGGCCGGCCCCGCCTTTTTGAGCTGGGATCAGGTTCAGCGCATGCGCGAGTGCGGTATTGATTTCGGCTCGCATACCATGCAACACACGCTCCTGAGCCGTGCGCCCACCGCGGTCGCGGAAGCGGAGGTGTGCGACTCGCGCCGCGCCATCGAGGAACGGCTGGGTGCGCCGGTGTGCAGCTTTTCTTACCCCTGGGGCGCGAGGGGCCCGGCCTCCCGCGCCCAAGTCGAGTCCGCCGGCTACGCCTTCGCGGTTACGGCCAGCCCAGGGTTGGCGCGGTCCGACAGTGACGCACTGCAACTGCCGCGGGTGGCACTGAGCGACGCTTGCTTCGGCCGCGCCTCTCGGCCTGGTGGTGACGGCTTAAGCGGGAAAAAACGCACGCAAGACGCCTTTAGCGCTGCCGCGCTCAGCTTGCACATCGCCCGCGCGCGCTTCTCAAATCTCCGAGTTGGGCGGCCCAGCTGACCGCCCAGGCTCGCCAGCGCCGCGAGGACCGGCCAGGGGCTGCCGCGAGCGCCCAAGCCGCCTTCCGGCCCACGAACGCAGCGGCATCAGCCCCCTGCGTGCGCGCCAGGCGAGGTGGTGAAGCTGGGCGGCGGCGCCGGCGCCCCAAATGTACAAATGCCGGGTCTGCCGGGCCTGCGTGCACCAGCGCGCCTTGTACGCCTCGTCGCCGCGAAGAAAATCAAACTCGCGCGCGGTCAGACGCTCCACCGCATCCTCAAGCACCGCCGCCATGAGCAGCTTACCGATCCCCAATTTTTCCAGGCGCGTGTCGAACCCGCTCTGGTAGAACGACAATACCCCGCCCTCGACAAAACCGTAAAGAACCGCCGAGATCTCGCCATTACACTCGAGGCGGGCCAGATAGAGCCGCCCGGACGGCCCAAGTTTCTCCGCCAAGTCCAGGTGGAAGGCGCGGTAGCCCTCCCGCCGGAAATTCCCGCCTTCTCCCTTGCGGGCCCGCGCCAGGCCATGCAGCCGCGCCAGCGCCGCCATCACCGCGGGGCGTTCGGCCGGCGAGGCCTCGGAGACAAACCTTCCGTCCAGATTTTGCGCCAGGCGTTTGCGGTAGCGCTTGATATTGCTCACCGACTGCGGGTGCGCCGTCTTCAACTCCGCCCAGAGTTGGGCGGTTTCCCCGGGCAAGGGGATGAAAAAACAAGTCTCACCGGCTTCCTCGGCCGCCCTAAGCCCGCCCTCCTCTGCGAAAATCTGCGGCAACAGCGAGTCCGCGGCAAGGTCCGCCAGTATCAGAACGTCCTACCCGCCCCGCCGCCGCGCCTCCGCCGCCAGGGCCCTGACGATTGCCACCCGGCCCTCCGGCCGGCTGAGAAAGTCGAGGTGATCGGCGCAAACCGCCGAACCGCGGTAGCCGAGAAACTCGAGC
This sequence comes from Terriglobales bacterium, assembly GCA_050745525.1. Taxonomy (GTDB): domain Bacteria; phylum Acidobacteriota; class Terriglobia; order Terriglobales; family SCQP01; genus SCQP01. Next base: position 5,403 of record JBOGKL010000215.1, read on the forward strand.
GAGCGCACGCTAACGAACCACGCGACGCGGCGCCGGACGCAGTGCAGCGGCGCAAGCCCCTGCAGCCTGCCGTTCCGGTCCCGGGCGGTGATCAGCCAAAGCCGGCTCGAGCCACCGAAATGCTCCCACCAGGTCGCGATCCACGTGGATGACAGGAACGGGCTCGGGCGCGGCATGGCCGCCAGCAGTTCGTCCCACTCCGGCGCCAGCCCCGGCAACACGACCGGATCATCAATCAGGTCGAGCGTCAAACCACCTTCAAAACTCTGTCCGCGCACCGCGGCGCCTGACACTGAAATCGGCGGGGCATCGCTAATACTATAGCCCCACGGCCGCCGCGACCCGCAAACCGCGCCCGTGCCGGGTTGGGCCGCGCGGATTGGGTGCTCGCCGCAGCGGAGGCCAGGCTGCCGGAACGCGGGCGCGCGCCCTATTGGCTGCGCCAAAGCACGTAGTCGAAGCTCCAACGGTATTGCTGGCTGAAATTCTTGCCGCTCCAGCCCACGCCGTTGGCGGTGCTGCCCGTGACACCCGAGGCCCACATGGCATCACCCTCCCCCAGGTATTTCGCCTGCCCGGTTTGCTCATAAAGCCAGCCGAACATCGGCACGATCAGGAGGTTCAGGCCGCGCAGATCGTTGCCGCCGTCGTCGGCCAGAATGCCAACGCTCTGCTCGACCATGTC
>JBOGKL010000216.1:0-3362 GCA_050745525.1 Terriglobales bacterium
CCGCCTACTGCCGGAAGGCTCGCTGCGCTGAAGTACCTGCGATCACGGCCCTGTCATACAAAAGTCACACTCTTTCGACCAACCCTGCGCCCAGTCTCGCCATCCAACATTTACATGGCCGACTTCGTCCCTTCTCCCGCGCAGCGCAAGCTGTGCGACTTCGTGCTCGACCATCTCGAGCTCGTCCGCATTGGCGAGATCTGCCGCCTCGCCGGCGTTCCGCGCCGTACCTACAGTTTCTGGTCCCGCGACCCTGGCTTCTGCGCCTGGCTCGCCTCCGCCTGCACCTCCGCCCGCCTCGTGGATGGCATCAATCTCATCAATCTTGCCCGCGCCCAAGCGCCTCGCTACTTCCGCTACTGGAAGCCCCTGTTCGATCTGACGTTTTCTCCCCGCGGCTTCGCGGTCTCAGTGCCGGTCGAGCAGAATCAATCACTTACAGCCGCCCATTGCCCTAATTCGCGGGTTCTGCGCCGCCCCACGCCGCTCCAAACCTTGCGCCTGCTGCAGCGCTTTGACCGCCTGGCGCCCAAGCCCCGCCGCGCCGCCGCCTAACTTTTGTCAAATTTGCTCCTGCACCCAAGGCGGCCTCGGCCGCCTTTTTTTATGTGCCGCCCGTGGTGAACGGCGCCTTCGCCCCGCTCACGACGCGAAACTCGAGTTCCTTTTCGCAGTAGTCACACTCCATCTCGTACTTGCGCGTGATCAGGCAGCGCATGTACTCGTCCGGCCCGGGGTAGATGTTGTACACCCGCTCGCACTCCGGACACTGGACGGATAGGATCGAGCCGCTCATCGTTGTTTTGCTCCTTTCCCCAGTCTATCCGAGCCTCTCTCAAACGGGTGGGCTCGATCGTATACCTCGGTGAGCTGCCGGATATCGGTGCGCGTATAGCGCTGCGTCGTGGCCAGGCTGCGGTGCCCCAACATCTCTTGGATCGCGCGCAAGTCCGCGCCCTCGCTCAACAGGTGTGAGGCGAAGGCGTGGCGCAGCGCGTGAGGATGCATGTCGAGCGGCAGCCCGAAGGCCCGCGCGCTTCGCTTGACAATGCGCGCCACCGAGCGCGTGCTGAGCCGCCCCCCGCGGTGATTGACAAACAGGGCGGGATTGCCGGCCGGCCGCGGGGGCACGGCCGCGCGCGCCGGCAGGTAGGCCTCCAGCGCTGCGCGTGCCCGCCCCCCAAACGGCACCAGCCGCTGTTTGCGCCCCTTGCCCAGCACGCGCAGGCACGTGCGCCCGTAGTCCACGTCGCGCAGGTCGAGCCCCACCGCTTCGCTTACCCGCAATCCACATCCGTACAGCAGCTCCAGCAGCGCCCGCTCCCGCTCTGGAAACGCCCGCTCGGCAATTCCTCCCTCGTCGTCGAGCCAGCCCGCGTCGAGCCAGCTATTGACCTGCTCGGTGGTGGGGACGTCGGGCAATTTCTTCGCCATCCGCGGCGTGACCACCAGCCGGGCCGGGTTTTCCTCAATCCAGCCGCGCTGCCTGCAGTAGCGAAAAAACGAGCGCAACGTGGACAGGTGCCGCGCCTGCGTTGCGCGGCTAGTCCCTAGGGCCCGCCCGCGGCCGAGAAAGTCGCGGACGCCGGCCAGCGTGATCGCCCTCAGCTCGCTTCCCCCGCCGGCGAAGGCGGCAAACTGCCGCAGGTCGACGCCGTAGTTGCGCAGCGTGTGCGGGCTCGCGTTGCGCTCGCCCTCCAGATGGCGCTCCAGAAAATCGCTGATGGCCGCCGCCAAGGTCACGCCGCCACTCCCTCACGCGCCATCCAGCGTTGAAAGTCCTGCAGTGCGCGGCGGCACAGTTTCTGGTGTCGCAGTTTCCGCTCCCGCTCCGGCGCCGCCAGCGCCGGCAGCAGATCCATGGTCATGTTGGCCGGCGCGTAGCCGCTGGCCGATGATTGTGTGATGTAGTACAACAGCGAGCCCAGGGCCGTGGTCCGCGGCGGCGGTTCCAGCGTCAACCCCTGTGCGGCGGCGGCGGCAAAGCGTCCCGCCAGCCAGCCCGTGGCGATGGCCTCGATATAGCCTTCGGTCCCGCACAACTGGCCCGCCGCGTACACACCGTCGGCGCGCCGGAATTGCAGCCGGGCATCCAGCGCCGCAGGTGCCGCCAAGTAGCTGTTCCGGTGTACCTGGCCGAAGCGCACGAAGCGCGCCTGCTCCAGGCCGGGGATCAGCCGCAGTAGCTCCGCCTGCGGGCCGAAGCGCAGGTGGTTCTGAAACCCGACCAGGTTGTAACTATCCGCCCGCAGGTTCTCGCGCCGCAACTGCACGGCCGCGTGGGGGGGCTTGCCTGTCCGCGGATCCGGCAGCCCGACCGGCTTCATCGGGCCAAAGCGCAGCGTATCGGGTCCGCGCCGCGCCAGCTCCTCGAGGGGCAGGCACGCTTCAAAGTAGCGCGTCTGCTCAAACCCATGCAGCGGATAGCTTTCCGCTGCCATCAGCGCGGCGTAAAAGCGCTCGTACTGCGCCCGGTCGAGCGGACAGTTCCAGAAATCGTCGCCGCCCTTGCCCCAGCGCGAGGCCGCATACATGCGGCTGTAGTCGAGGCTCTCGGCCTCGACAATTGGGCTGATCGCGTCGTAGAAGTGCAGGTGTTCTTGGCCTGCCAGCTCGGCCACCGCCGCCGCCAGCGGCGCCGAGGTCAGCGGCCCGCTGGCGACGATGCTCAGATCGGCTCCATCGGGCGGAATGCCGGTCGCCTCCTCGCGCCGGATCCGCACATTGGGAAGCTCGGCCAGCGCGGCTTCAATGGCGCTTGAAAACCGGAGCCGGTCCACCGTCAACGCCTGCCCGCCGGGAACCGCGGTTTGCGCCGCGCAGGCGAGCAGCAGGGAATCGCCCTGCCGCAGTTCTTGCTTCAAAAGCCAAGGGGCTGAATCCGGTGCTTCCGACTTCAGCGAGTTCGAGCACACCAGCTCCCCCAACCCGCTCGTCTGGTGCGCCGGCGTGAAGACCCTGGGCCGCATCTCCCACAGGTCGACCGCGACGCCCTGGCGCGCAAGCTGATAGGCGGCTTCCGGACCGGCCAGGCCGCCGCCGATCACCGCTACTCTTTGCATCTCAGAGCCCCAGGATATGGTAGCCGCTGTCCACGAACAGCACGTCGCCGGTGATGCCGCGTCCGGCCGCGCTCAATAGGAAGCGCGCCGCCGAGGCCACTTCCGCCGGGTCGGTCACGCGCCGCAGCGGCGCGCGCTGCGCCACATGGTCCAGAATCGAGGAAAAGTCCTTGATCGCGCGCGCTGAGGCGGTCTTGATCGGTCCGGCCGAAATCGCGTTCACCCGGATGCCCTGCGGCCCCAGCTCGCTGGCCAGATACCGTACCGCCGCTTCCAGCGCTGCCTTCGCCACCCCCATCA
>JBOGKL010000217.1:0-2568 GCA_050745525.1 Terriglobales bacterium
ATCCAGTACCGCAAGGTCGAGGTCGGCCACGATCTCGACGATGCCGAAGTGCAGAAAGTGCTGACCACCATGATCAAGCAGCGCGAGGACTCGGCCGAGCAGTTTACCGCCGGCGCACGTCCCGAGCTGGCGGCCAAGGAAAAGGCCGAAATCGTCATCATCGAAGAGTACCTGCCGCGCGCGCTCGCGCCGGAGGAGATCGAAGCCACGGTGCGGGCGGCCATCGCCGAGTGCGGCGCTACGAGCACGCGTGATGTCGGCAAGGCTATGAAGGCGGCGATGGCCAAGTTTCAAGCCCAGCAGCAACGCGCCGACGGCAAGCTGGTCAACGCCGCGGTTACGAAGATCCTCACCGGCCAGAACGGATGACGCGGGGCTGGCCAAGGAAGATCCTGAAAGAAGCGGCGTTTGTCGTGATCGTCGGCACGCCCGTGCTGCTGTTTTTTCTGGTGATGGCGCCGCGCTCGCACGCCACCCGGCTGCTGCGGCAGTTGCGCGCGGTGGAGATCAACCAGACACATTTCCGAAAAGTGGAGACGATGGCGCGCCAATATGGTCCCTCGGCGGCGTGCGTCGGCGACAACTGCCTGTTTCAGTTTCAAAACGTCTGGTTGCACCGGCTGCGGCTGGCGCCAAGGACGGAATTTTCCGTCATGGTGCGGCGCGTGGGCAGCCCGGGCGACCCCGGCGGCGGGCGCGTCGGCTCCCTGGATATGGCCATGCTCGTGCGCGCCGGCTCCTCTAGCGACAGCGGCGGCGCCATCGCCAGCGCCCTCATGTTCGACCGCATGTCGGAGCGTGGCTTTCCCGATTACGCGGCCAGCATCACCATCGGCAGCAACGGCAGGGCGGGGCGGACCGTGGTGCGGCTGTCACCGCGCGCCAGCGCGCGCCTGCGCCGGCTGGCGCGAGAGTTCAACCTGGGCTGCCTGACGCGCATCGGCGGCTGCCGCACCAGCCGGCAACTTTTGCCTACGGTCTGGAGCGGGGCCGAGCGGATTCACACCGCCAGCAGCCGTTCCGCTGCCGCGCCCACATTGGCCGCCGTGAACTGAGCCCCGTACGCCGCTAACTCCTGCCCGATCCCGATGAAGGGCACCTGCGCCGCGGCGGCGCAAGCGGCATCGTCCACGGTATCGCCCACGTAGAAGCTGGCACGCAATTGCAGCAGCGCGTCCGGCGCCGGTTTCGCCGGAGCATCCTCGAGCGCGACCAGCGCCGAGAAGGCATCGCCAACGCCGAATTTCCGGAGCGTGAATTCGGCATCGCAGCGCGGGCGGCCGGTGAAAATCGCCAGGGCAAAACGCCGGCCCAGCGCGCGAAGCAGAGGCTCCGGAAGAAGCCAGGTTTCCCGGTGGATGAATCCCGCAGGGCCGTATTGCTGGTCCATTGACTGGCGCGGGTCCGCGCGTGGCGCGCCACGATAAATGCGGCTGAAGACTTCGATCACGCGCTCGCGGTCCACCGCGATTCCCTGCCGCCGCAGCAACTCGCGCGTGACATCCCAGTCATTGTTGAACCCGCCGGCGAGCTTCAGCGCACGGATTTCCTGCTCGCCCGCGGCGATGCCGCCCAAGGCGACCGTGGCGGCGCCGATGCAGGCGCGAAACGAGCGGGAGACATCCACCAGGACGCCATCAAGATCGAAAACTAACGTTTGCATGAACCGCGTCTATACTGTAGTGCATCGTGGCTGACCGCTACCGCATCTTGGGCAAGCTAGGCGGCGGCGGCATGGGCGTCGTCTACAAGGCCGAGGACACGACGCTGGGCCGCTTCGTCGCGCTCAAGTTCCTGCCCGAGCACCTGGTGACGGATGCGCAGGCGCTGGAGCGGCTGAAGCGCGAAGCACGCGCCGCCAGCGCCCTCGACCACCCCAACATTTGCATCGTCTACGACATCGCCGCCCAGGACGGCCAGTTGGCCATCGTCATGCAGTTCCTCGAGGGGACGACGCTGAAGGGGAGCCTCACGCCGGGCCAGCCGCTGGCCGTGGACACCGTCATTGACCTCGCCATCCAGATTGCCGATGCGCTCGCCGCCGCGCACGCCAAAGGCATCATTCACCGCGACATCAAGCCCGCCAACATCTTTGTGACCGGACGCGGGCAGGCCAAGGTGCTCGACTTCGGCCTGGCCAAGATGCAGGCGCCCACCGAAACCGATCCGGAAGCGCCGACGCTGGCAGTCAGCGATCTCACCTCACCGGGCACCACGCTCGGCACCATCGCCTACATGAGCCCGGAGCAAGCGCTGGGCGAGCCGCTCGACGCGCGCACCGATCTGTTCAGCTTCGGCGCGGTGCTCTACGAGATGATCACCGGCCGTCTGCCGTTTGTGGGCTCGACGGCCGTCGCCGTGTCCGACGCCATCCTGCACAAGGCGCCGACGCCGCCGCAACAGCTCAACCCGCAGATGCCGCCCGAGCTGGCGCGCGTCATCGAGCGAGCGCTCGAAAAGGACAAGACGCTGCGCTACCAGAGCGCCGCCGACCTGGAGGCCGACCTCAAGCGCCTGAAGCGCGACACCGACTCGGGCCGCAGCCTCAGCGCGAGCGCGAGCACGAGC
>JBOGKL010000218.1:0-10201 GCA_050745525.1 Terriglobales bacterium
GCCACGCTCAACGCCCAGTTCGCGCAGCAGGAGACCATATCCAACCTCGCCACCGACACCGGCGGACGCGCCTTCCTCTCCTCCAACGATTTCTCCCGCGTCTACACCCAGGTGCAGAAGGATACCCGCTCCTATTACTTGATCGGCTACATCAGCAGCAACCACGTCCAGGACGGCAAGTACCGCAAGATCAAGATTGTTGTGCATCGCCCCGGCGTCCCCGGGCCGATCCAAGTCACGGCCCGCCCCGGCTATTTCGCCCCGCGCGACATCCACCACATGAACTCGGCCGACCGCAAGCAGCAGTTGCAGGAGGAGCTCAACGCCGACGTCACCGATCACTCTCTCGATCTCTACCTCGCCGACGCCTGGTTCCGTCTCAACCGCTTCCGCTATTTCGTGCCCGTCTCGATCACCATTCCCGGCTCCGAGATCCCTCTGCACGGCATCAACCCCACGGCCAGTCCCGAGGTGGATATCGTCGGGGAAGTGATTGATCAGCTCGGACGCAAGCTCGATCACGTCGAGCAAACCGTCAAGCTCACCCCGCAGGTGGCCGGCCCCGGCCGTCAGCTAGGCAACAAGAACCTTCAGTTCACCACCGGCTTCGTACTGTCGCCTGGGCAGAAGTATCAGATCCGCTTTGCCGCCCGCGAGAACCAGACCGGCCTGATGGGTGCCTTCGAGACCGATCTGACCATCCCCAACGTGGGCGCGCTTGAATCGCAGCAGCCGCACGTGCTGGCCATGAGCCCGGTGCTGGTGGGCAGCCAGTTTCGCCCCGTCCGCCCCGACGTGCAGGACCCGCTCACCGCCTCGGGCCGCGCGCTGGTGATGAGCGTCAGCCACGTCTTTTCTTCCGCCCAGCACCTCTACTTGTACTTTGAGGTCTACGATCCCAAGCTGACCGGCCGTGCCGGCGACGCGATTCATCTGCTCACCAACGTGGCTTTCTACCATGGCCGCGTAAAGGTATTCGCCAGCCAGGCGGTGACGACGGCGCGCCTCACCGATCCCCGCCGTGGCGCGGCGGTGGTCGAGCTCGATGTCCCCTTATCCGAACTCAAGCCCGGCTACTACCTCTGCCAGGTGAACGCGGTGGACGGCGCTGCCGGGCGCTTTGCATTTCCCCGCATTCCCATCCTCATCCGCCCCGCGGCGCCGGCGAGCGCTCCCAACAGCACCAGAACATCCTCTCCCCGCCGCTGACGCGCCGCACGCGCCCGAACCCGGCCTGCCGCAGCAGCCTCAGAAGCTCGCCTGCGCCGTAGCGCCGGATGGTGAGTTCCGTGCTTCCTTCGGGCCAATACACCTTTGTTGAGGCCAGCCGCGAGCTCGCATGGCAGCGCGCCTCCAGCAAGCACTGTCCGGCGCGATAGCCTCCGTGCCAGCGCGCGCGGAACGACTCCTCCGGATACAGATCGAACACGAAGCATCCGCCCGCCAGCAATGCCCGCCGCACCATGGTGAAGACCTCGCCCAACTCGTGCGGTTCGGTGACATGCGGCAGGCTGTTATAGGCGCACACGGCGCCGCCGTAGCGCAGGCGCGGTGAAAACGCCCGGATATCGGCGTTGACGAACTCTGCCTGGGGCGCCCTCTGCCGCGCGAACTGCAGCATGGCGTCGGAGCGATCCACGCCGGTTACGCGATATCCAGCCCCGAGCAGGCGCGCCGAAATTTCTCCCGTTCCGCAGCACAGGTCGAGCACGCGCGCGCCTGGAGCCAGCTCCGGCGTGAGCAGTTGCTGGATTACGCGCCAGCTGGCCTCGGCCGCTTCCGGTCCGAACACCCGCTCATACACCGGCGCCAGCGCGTCGTAGCCATCCGCCACACCCTTCCCGATGGGCGCAGGGCCGCTCTGGTTGCCTGCTGGTTTTTTTACTTCTCTACGACGAAGGAGCTCGCGCTCACCGGCGCATTGACCTGCACGTTTGTGATCTTGCGCTCCCAGTGTCCCTCATGCGTGGCAAACGTAAGCACGAAGGGCAGCTTGATGCCGCTCACGTTCCGGTAATCGCTGTAGTTCACCTGCAGCGGCAGCGATCCCAAAAACGTCGGCGTGTTCGTGGTGTACTGCAGCAGAAAGCCCGTTTGCGCATCGAAAGCGTAGAGATTAAATCCGCTTGCCGTGCGCGCGCCCACCAAATAAGCCTGCTGGCCGTTCACATTGCGTTCGCCGAACACGCGCGCCTTGGCCGCATCGAGTCCCGCGGCCGGATACAGCGGCAAATCGGTCTGCAGTTGCGTGATGGTGCTGCTTTCCGGGTTCCGCGTCACGCCCCGCCGTCCAGAGCTCCAGAACGTGGCGCCGTCGTAGCCCGATTTGCTCGCACCGCTCGTGAGCAGCAGCTTCCCGTCGGCGCGAACCACGGTCACCGCCTGGGTGCGCCCGCCCCGCATCTGTTGCGCGCTCACGCGTTCAGCGTGTACGGCCGCCAGGGCATCGGCGCCACCGATGGCGTCCCGGTACTTGCTCAGAATCGCCTGGGCGGTGGGCAGGTTCGCCCGAGCCATCCGCCCTTCAGCCTCGCCTGCCTGTTGTTCCGGCGCGGCTTGCGCCGTAAGGCTAGCAACATTGAGTCGTCCATCCGGATGCGGGCTGCCGCGATGGCAGGTATAGCAGTTCACCTCGTTGCGCCCGCCAAACGTGCTCTGGTTGATGGCGTACACCATCTCCACCATCTGCCGCGCCCGCTTCTTCTCCGGCTTCACGTCGAGGCTCTTGTTCTCGACGTGGCAATAGCTGCAGCGCACGCCGAGCGAGCTGGCAATGAACTCCATCGTGGGGATGAGCTCGTTAGCCGGCTTGCCCTTAAACACCTGAATATTCTTGAAGACCTGGTCGGCTGTCTTTTCCGCCGGCGTCTGTTGGGCCGCCGCCAGGCCGACCATAGCCACCAGAGCCAAACCAGCCAGAAGTGACCGTAGGGTAAGTCTCCGCATGCCTATACACTAGCACCCAAACACTCTCTCGGCGGCTACACTGAAATGCCATGGAGGCCGCCCCGCCGCTCACCCTCTGCTCGCACCCGCGCCTGGCCTACGGCCTGCAGGCCTCCTACGACCAGGACCAGCGCTTGGCGGGCCAGGCGAGCTGGGAAGCGCCGCCCATCTGCACCCTCGGCGAGTGGCTCGAGAGCCTATGGATGGCCCACGGCGACCGCATGCTTTTGACTTCCGAGCAGGAGTCTTTCCTCTGGCGCGAAATCATCGCCGCCTCTTCTTCCACCCCGCTGCTCGATGTTTCCGCTACGGCCGCCAGCGCCGCCGAGGCCTGGCGCCTGGCCCACGCCTGGCACTGGGACTGGAAACCCGAGCCTTGGGAAAGTGAAGAGACCTCAGCCTTCCGCGCCTGGTCGGCCGAGTTCGCCCGCCGCCTCGACCGCGGGAGCTGGATCAGCGCCGCGCAGTTGCCGGCTGCCATCGTCACCCTCGCGCCGCCTTTCCCCGATCGCATCTTGCTCGCCGGCTTCGATCTCGTGCCCCCCACGCCGCAGTGGCAGGCGCTGCTGGAGTTTCTCGCCGCGCGCGGCGTCAGCGTCGAACACCGCCCCCGCGTTTCGAACCCTGCCCAGCCTTTCCTAGCGAGCGCGCCCGATCCTGCCGCCGAGATCGAACTCGCCGCCGTCTGGGCGCGCCAGCGTCTGGAGCAGGGAAGCGCCGGCCCCATCTCCGTCGTCATCCCCGATCTCGCCAAGCGCCGCGCCGAGGTCGAGCGCATTTTCGCCGCGACCTTGCATCCCGATCTTGCCCCCTGGGACCCGCGCCCGCGCGCGTTTCATCTCTCGCTCGGCGCTCCTCTGGCCGCGGCGCCGATGGTCGAGACCGCGCTGAGCGCCCTGTCAGCCCTGCTCAATTCCGGCGCTGCCGCGCCCTTGGACTTGGCCGGCATTCTCGACCTCGTGCGCTCGCCCTTTCTCGCCGCCGCTGATGCAGAAGCCTTGCTCCGCGCCCGTCTCGAACAAACGCTCCGCGATCATCCCCGCCCCGTCTGGCGTTGGTCGAGCGCCTTACATTTCGCACAAGCTTGTCCTGTACTTTCTTCCTCGCTCGCCCGTGCCCTCGCCGAGGTACACGGGTGGCCCGCGCGCCAGAGCCATCAAGCCTGGATCGAATCCTTCAGCGCGGCATGGGAGGCGCTCGGCTGGCCCGGCGAGCGTGCGCTCGACTCAGCGGCCTGGCAAACCCGCCACGCCTGGGAGCGCCTGCTCGACGATTTCGGCCGTCTCGATCAGGTCGCGCCCGCTTCCATCTCCGCGCTCGAGGCCATCGCCCGCCTACGCCGCTGTGCCGAGGCGCGCATCTTCCAGCCCCAGGCGGTCGCCGCGCCGGTGCAAATCGTGGGATGGCTCGAAGCCGCCGGCCTCACCTTCTCCGAACTTTGGGTCGCGGGTCTCGACGATGCGACCCTCCCCGCCCCCGCGCATCCCAACCCGTTCCTGCCGCTCGAGTGGCAGCGCGGCGCCGGACTTCCGCGCGCCTCCGCCGCTTCCGAAGCCGCAACCGCCGCGCTTCTCTGGAACGGCCTTATCGCCGCCGCGCCCGTCGTGCTCGCCAGCTACCCGCGACGCGCCCCCGACGGCCACGAGCTTCGCCCCAGTCCTCTGCTCGCCGGCTGCCCAGCTTGGTCCGGCTCACTTCCCCCGCCGCCGGTCATCCCTCCTCCAGACATTGAGCCCCTGGCCGATCTCCAAGCCGCGCCGCCCGCACCGGCCGCGCGCCGCGGCCGCAGCGAGCTATTGCGCGATCAATCCGCCTGTCCGTTTCGCGCCTTTGCCCACTTTCGCCTGCACGCCCGAGGTGCCTCCGACCCCTCGTCCGGTCTCGCCGCGTCCACCCGTGGCACGCTGCTGCACAAGGTGCTGGCGGCGCTGTGGCGCGATCTGGGCGCAAGCACCAACCTCGTCGTGGGTGCAGCCCTGCGCGAACGCATCGCCGCGCTGGCCGCCGACGTGCTCGCCAACGAGCACGCGCTCGACGCCGCGCCCGGCCTGCGCGAGGTCGAGTGTCAGCGCCTTACGGATACGGTCTACGCTTGGTGCGATCTCGTCGAGCGGCACCGCCCCGCGTTCCGCGTTCTGGCCACGGAAGAGAGCCTGCCGAATGTTTCCTTCGCTGGCCTGGAACTCGATCTCCGCCGCGACCGCGTGGATCAGCTTGCCAGCGGAGGCCGCGTCCTGCTCGACTACAAGTCCGGCTACATTGACTCCCATCCCTGGGACGGCGATCGCCCCAAAGACCCCCAACTGCCGCTCTACTTGCTGGTGGACTCCGACCCCGATTCTGTCGTCGCCCTCGCCTTCGCCCGCGTCCGCGCCGGCGAAATGGAGTTTGCCCCGCCCCTGCCCGGCGATGTTGGGGCCTCGGGGTCCCCGGCATCGCCGGGCGTAAGCGGGTCGCTCGGCGCAGCCGGGCGGAGTCCCGCGCCGGTCAAAGCCAAACCCGACGTCCGTGAATCCGACTGGCGCCGCGTCCTCGAGGCGCTCGCCGCCGAATACCTCACCGGCTACGCCGCCGTCGCCCCACGCGACTCCGACTGCTGCCACCATTGCGATCTGCACCCGCTCTGCCGCATTCGCGATTTCTGATCTTCAGCTTCCATGGCCACGCTTCGCCCTTCTCCGTTGCCCCCGCCGCCTCCGCCCGATGCCGCCGTGCGCGAGCGCGCGCTCGACGTCCGCTCCTCGTTCCTGGTCCGCGCTCCTGCCGGATCGGGCAAGACCGAACTGCTCGTGCGCCGCTTTGTCGCCCTGCTGGGCACGGTCGAGGTGCCCGAGGCGGTGGTGGCGGCCACCTTCACGCGCAAGGCGGCGGCGGAGATGCGCGCGCGCGTGCTCGATGCTCTGGACCAGACCTGGGCGACTCCGGTGCGCGAGCACCTCAAAGCCCGCGGCGTGGATCTGGCCGCAACGCCGGCCCGTCTGCGTATCAGCACGCTCGATTCGCTGGCGCTCTCGCTGGTCGGCCGCATGCCTTGGCTCTCGCGCCTGGGTCCAGCGCCCGAGGCCACCGACGAACCCAAACCGCTCTACCGTGCCGCCGCCCACGCCACCCTTGCCGCCATTGAGGGCACCGGGCCTGATGCGGTGGCGGCCCGCGCCCTGCTGCTGCGTTTTGACAACGATGCCGCCCGTTGCGAGGAACTGTTGGCCGAGCTGCTCGCTCAGCGCGATCAGTGGCTCCCGCTGCTGCGTTCGCCCGAGTCCACCCACCGGCCCACCTTAGAAGCCAACCTCAACGCTTTGGTGGAAGCCGATCTGCGCGCCCTCTACGAGATCATTGCCGCCGACCCCGCGGCGAGTTCGTTGCCGCCGCCGGCGCTCGAGGCTCTGCCGCAATGGCAGTCGTTGGCCACATCCGTGCTGACCCAAGCGGGCGCGCTGCTCAAACGGTCGAAACCCGCACTGGCGCTGGGCGAAGCCGCTTGCGCGGCTCTCCACTCCTTGCGCTTGCTTCCGCCCGCGCCCCTTGACGACGAGGCTTGGGAGCGCCTCCTCCCCCTCCTGCAGCTGCTGCCGCTCGCCGCCGCTCAGTTGGAAGTCGTCTTCCGCGAGCGCGGCCAGTGCGACTTCACCGCCGTCACCGCCGCCGCTTGCGCGGCGCTGTCGTCAGAAGGCGCGCCCACCGCGCTCGCCTATGCCTTCGACGCCCGCCTTCAGCATCTGCTCGTGGATGAATTTCAAGACACCTCGACCGCCCAGTGCAGCCTCGTGCGCTCACTCCTCGCCGACTGGCAGCCCTGCGATGGCCGTACCGTCTTCCTCGTGGGCGATCCCATGCAATCCATCTACGGCTTCCGCGCCGCGCGCGTGGATCTGTTCCTGGAAAATCCCCTCGGTCTTGAGACCCTGCAGCTCACCGCAAATTTCCGCTCGCAGGCCCCGTTGGTTGTCTGGTGCAATGAAGCCTTCACCGCCGCCTTCGATCCGGAGGACATTCTCACCGGCGCCGTCGGCTTCCAATCGGCGGAAGCCACGCGCCTCTCCCCGCTCCCTGCGGTCGAGCTGCACCCGGTCGGCAGCGAAGAGGCCGAGGCTGCCCGCGTGGCCGATCTCGTCGAGCGCGAGCTTGCCTCTGGTGCCGCCAGCATCGCCATCCTGGTGCATGCGCGCTCGCACCTGCGCGCCATCCTGCCCGCCTTGCGCTCGCCCTATCTCGGCCGCAAGCTGACGCCGCTGGCCGCGAGTCCGGTCGCCACCGATCTGCTGGCCATGGCGCACGCGCTGTGCAACCCCGCCGATCGCGTCGCCTGGCTGGCTCTCCTGCGCGCCCCCTGGTGCGGCCTGCGGCTGGCCGATCTCGATGCTCTCGCCGGCGCTGACGCCGATCCCGCCGCTCCGGTCCTGGCTCTGTGGGCCTCGCGCCGCCATCTTCTGAGCGCCGACGGTGTCGCCCGCGCCGCGCGCGTCTTCGCGGTTATGGAACCCGCCGTAGCCGCCTGTGGACGCCACTCGCTGCGCGATCTGGTCTGGTGGTGCTGGCAGCAGTTGGGGGGGGCGCTGTGTCTTGCTCCCGGCGCCGATCCGGCCCACGCCGCCGCCCTGCTCGAGCATCTCGACCGCGCCGAACCCGAGGGCGACCTGGAGCATGTTTACGCAAAACCCGATCCCAACGCCAGCGCGCGCGTCCAGGTCATGACCATTCACGACGCCAAGGGCCTGCAATTCGACGTGGTAATTCTTCCCGGCCTCGCCCGCCTGCCCCCGCACGAAAACCCCAAGCTGCTCCACTGGCTCGACTGGCCCGGAGCTGCCGGCGGCCGCCTCTGGGCGCTGGCTCCGCGCGCCGAGCGCGGCGCCGAACCGGCCGGCTACCGCTATTTGCATGGTCTTCTTTCTGAGCGCGGCGCGCAGGAAAATCTGCGCAAACTCTACGTCGCCGCCACCCGCGCCCGCGAGCGCCTCCACATCGTCACCCAGCTCAAACTCACGAAAGAAGGTCGGCCCGACGCGCGCACCCAGCTCCGCCATCTGTGGAAAGCTCACGCCGCGGCATTTCTGGACGCTGCCAATGCGGCGTCGCCCCCTCCGGCGCCCGCTCCCTCTGTGCTTGCCTCGCCCCTCCCGCTGCGCCGCGTTCTCGACCCCGTCTGGACGCCGCCCCCGCCTCCGCCCCTGCGCTGGACGGGCACCGCCGCGCTGCCGCCGCCCTCCGATGCCGCCCACCCCCACCATGCCGCTGCCGCCTTCCACCGCCGCGTAGGCATCGCCGTGCACACCATGCTGCAACTTCTGGCAGATCGCACCCCCCTCCTTTGGGTGCCCGATCGCTTGGATTTCTACCTGCGGCAAGCCGGCCTGGCCGATTCGGACCTTTCCCGCGCCCGCGCCCTGGCCACCGCCGCCCTCGACCGCACCGTCGCCGATCCCCGCGGCCGCTGGCTCCTCGCCCCGCACGACCATGCCCGCACCGAATGGTCGCTAACCACCCCCGCTGGCCACGCCCGCATTGACCGCAGTTTCGTCGAAGACGGCACGCGCTGGATCGTGGATTACAAGCTCGCCTCCCACGAAGGCTCCGGCCTCGACGCCTTCCTCGCCGCCCAGCAGGCCCTCTACCGTCCCCAACTCGACGCTTACGCCTCGTTGTTGGCCCCGATCGAGCCCCTACGCATCCAGTGCGCCCTGTATTTCCCGCACCTCTCCGCCTGGCGCGCCTGGCACCCCTGACTCTGCCAATCTGACCACTGACCACCAACCACCAACCACCCTACACCCCCACGGCCCACAGCATATAGCGGTCACCCGCTAGTACCCCCAGCATATTCGGCTTATTCTCTTGATTCCCGGTCAAGTGCCGGATACCATGCACCCAGGGGAAGTGGTCACACTGTCCGCAGCAGGAGGGGCGCGTGCTCAAGCTGAAGAAGCTGCAAATTCAGGGTTTCAAGTCCTTCTGTGACCGCGCTGAGGTCCGCTTCGACGGCACCGGCGTGGTCGGCGTGGTCGGTCCCAACGGATGCGGCAAATCCAACCTTGCCGACGCCATCAGTTGGGTCCTGGGCGAGCAATCGGCCAAATCCCTCCGTGGCGGCCGCATGGAGGATGTGATCTTCGCCGGCACGCGCGAGCGCGCGGCCACGGGCATGGCCGAAGTCAGCCTCACCCTCGAGGACCCGGAAGAGTACGCCCGCGGCGTGGTCGAAGCCACCGCCGAGGAAGAATCCGAGCCCGAGCTTCTCACCCCCGGCTGGAACGGCGAAGAAGAGGAAACCGAAAGCGCGGCCGACGCCTCCGCCGACACCTCCGCCGACACCTCCGATGACACGCCCGAGGAGCCCGCGCCGGCTTCCGCCCCCGGCGGCGCACCCGGGGCCATCGTTCTCACCATCCGCAAGCGCCGCCGTTTTCGCGCCCACAACCGCCGCGGCGAAATCCAAGTCACCCGCCGCCTCTACCGCGACGGCCAGAGCGACTACATGATGAACGGCCGCCACTGCCGCCTGCGCGACATTCAGGAGTTGTTCCTGGGCACGGGCCTCGGCCCCGAGTCCTACGCCATCATCGAGCAGGGCCGCATCGGACAAATTCTCAGCTCCAAGCCCTACGACCGCCGCGCCATCATCGAGGAAGCCGCCGGGGTCAGCAAATACAAAGCCAAGCGCCGCCTGGCGGAGGCGCGTCTCGAGGCTGCGCGCCAGAACCTGGCGCGCATCAACGACATCTTCGAGGAGGTCACGCGCCAGGTCGCCTCGCTCAAGCGCCAGTCGTCCAAGGCCGAGCGCTACCGCCAGTACAAGCAGGAATACGATCTGCAGCAACGCCAGCTTCTGCGCCTGCGCGCCGACGCGCTCGCCTCGGCGGCCACGGAGCTGGACGAGCGCGGCCGCACGTTGCAGTCGGCGCTCGCCGCCGCCCAAGCTTCGCTCGATGCCCTCGAGTCTTCCCGCACCGCGGCGCTCGCGCGCTGCCAGGAATGCGAGGAGGCGCTGCGCGCCGCCGCCGCCCAAGCCGCCCGCCTCGAGCGCGAGGCCGAGGCCGCCACGCAGCAGGCCGCTTTTGACGCTCAGCAAGCGGCCGAGCTCTCCGCCCGTGGCGAAGAAAACCAGCGCGCGCTGGCCGAGGCCGCTGCGCAGCAGCAGCTCCTCTCGGCCGATTGCGCCCAGGCGCAACAGGTGCAAACGCAGGCCGCCGGGTTGCATGCCACGGCCGCCGCCGCCGAGGCCGCACGCCGCCGGGAGCACGAAACGGCGCTGGTG
>JBOGKL010000219.1:0-4974 GCA_050745525.1 Terriglobales bacterium
CAGCAGGACGCCAGCCGCAAGCTCCGCTTCAGCGTCAAGCGCGCCATGATGATCGCGCAGCGCCTTTACGAAGGCATCGAGCTGGGCCAGGAGGGACTGGTCGGCTTAATCACCTACATGCGCACCGACTCCACGCGCGTGTCCGAAGACGCCCTCACCGAGACGCGACAGTACATTCAGACCCAGTTTGGGGGCGATTACCTGCCCGCGCAGCCCAATCGCTTCGCCAGCAAAAAAGGCGCCCAGGATGCCCACGAAGCCATTCGTCCGACCTCGGCGCTGCGCGATCCCGAATCGCTGAAAAAATTCCTGGGCGAAGACGAGTACAAGGTCTACAAGCTCATCTGGCAGCGTTTTGTCGCCTCGCAGATGCCGCCGGCGATCTTTGATCAGACCGGCGTTGAAATCCGCGCCCGCGCCGAATCCGCCGTCGAATATCAGTTGCGCACCACGGGTTCGGTGCTCAAATTCGACGGCTTCCTCAAGGTCTACGAGGAAAGCAAAGACAAGGACGACGACGACGATGAAGCGCTCAAGCACAAGCTGCCGGCACTCGCCGCCGGCCAGGCGCTGAAATTCCTGTCGCTCAAGAGCGAACAGCACTTCACCGAGCCGCCGCCGCGCTATACCGAGGCCTCGCTGGTCAAGGAACTGGAAGAGAAGGGTATTGGCCGTCCCTCCACCTATGCTGCCATCCTCTCCACCATTCAGGATCGCGGCTACGTGACCAAGCTGGGGGGCAAGTTCCATCCCACGGAGTTGGGCCAGGTGGTCAACGAGCTGCTGACCACCAACTTCAAAGACATCTTCGAGCTGCAGTACACCGCCCGCATGGAGGAAAAGCTGGACGAAATCGAAGAGGGGCACGAAAAATGGACCGACACCCTCGCCGATTTCTACAGCCGCTTCTCGGCCAACCTGGAATATGCCGAAAAGCACATGGCCGACTACAAGCGGATGGAAAAGCCCACCGAATATATATGTGAGAAGTGCGGAAAACCCATGGTGATCCGCTGGGGCAAGCACGGCTCCTTCCTCGCCTGCAGCGGCTATCCCGACTGCACCAACACGCGCGAAATCGCCCTCGACGCCCCCGATCTGGATTCCGCCGACAGCGGCCAGGAAAAAGAGGAGTTCTGCGAGAACTGTACCCGCCCCATGGTGCTCAAACGCGGCCGCTTTGGGCAGTTCTGGGCCTGCACCGGTTATCCCGACTGCAAGACCACGCGCCGCCTCGATGCACCCCAAAAGCAGCCCGATCGCAAGCTGGACGCCACCTGCCCGCAGTGTGGCCGCAATCTGGTGGTCAAGTACGGGCGCTTTGGCGAGTTCACCGCCTGCAGCGGCTATCCCGACTGCAAATACATCCAGCAAAACCTGGTGGAAGGCTTCAAGTGCCCCAAGTGCAAGATCGGGGATGTGGCCGAAAAGCGCTCCCGGCGCGGCAAGACCTTCTTCAGTTGCACCCGTTACCCGGAATGCGATTTCAGCCTTTGGCAGCGCCCGGTTCTTGAACCCTGCCCCAACTGCCGCCACGCCTACCTGGTTAAAAAATTCCTGAAAGCCGGCCCCGTCATCGCCTGTCCCAACGAAGGCTGCGGTTACTCCCGCCCCGCTGAAGACGCGAATTCCGAATAAACGTAACCTCGTTGCCTCTGCAACGTCCTACGTGTTGAGGCCATCAGTTCGTATACCATGGACTCATGGGTGTGTAACTTCGGTTGGGCAAGTTGGCCAATTCAGTAAACCCTTAAGGAGAACGGTCGCATGAAAAAGTTGTTGAGTCTGGCGACTCTGATCGCCACTGTTGGTTTCTTCACTCTTTGTTTCGCGGCTCCGACTCATGTCTCGGGCTACATTATGGACGCCAGCTGCACGGCGCATAAAGCCATGGAGCACCCCAGTGCCAAGACCACCGCGTGCGCCATCAGTTGCGTCAAGCGGGGCTCGCCGGCAGTGCTGGTGGAGCGCAATGGCAAGGTTCTCAAGATCGCCAATCAGGATGCGGTCATGAGCGCCGTCGGCCATCGCGCCCGTCTCACCGGCACCGTCGCCAACGGGGAGATCACCGTGTCCTCGGTGCAAGTCTTCAAGGGACACCGACGTCCCAGCATGTAAACCCTGCGCGGCATTACGCCCTGCGGGGCATAGCACGGGCGGGCCTTGGGCCCGCCCGTTTTTTTATGTCCGCATGTGCTGGGCCACCATGTCCGCGATCGCCTCCGCCGCGCCAGGATGGGCGAAGGGCGCAAGCGCGGCCCGCATTTTCTCCCGCCGTTGCGGGTCAGCCAGCAGCTCTGCGACTGCGCGCTCGAGGCTTGCCGGCGTCAGTTCGGCCTGCTCCAGCAACATGGCCGCGCCCGCCCGGGCGTAAGCCCGCGCGTTCCGCAATTGATGCTGGTCCGCCGCCGCGGGGTAGGGAACCAGGATGGCCGGCTTTCGCGCCGCCGCCAACTCGCCCAGCGTACTGGCGCCGGAGCGGCACACCACCACGGCCGCTTCCCCCATGGCGCCAGCCATGTCCCCGATAAAGGGCACCGCGCGCACCCTCGCGCCCAGCCCGGCGTAGGCCGCCGCCACGGACGCATAGTCACGCTCTCCGGTCTGGTGCAAAATGCGGAAGCCCACCCGCGGCGTCATGACCTGGGTGGCCTGGTTCAGCGCATGCGCCCCCTGGCTGCCGCCGAATACCAGCACCAGCGGCGGCGTGGCTTCCTCACGCGCCTGGAAAAATTCCGCCCGCACCGGAATGCCGGTCACCTCGGCGCGCCGGAAATCTCGCGCGGTCTCGGGGAAGTTCACCGCCGCCACCCTCACCCAGCGCGCCGCCAGACGGTTGGCCAGCCCGGTTTGGGCATTGACCTCGAGCACGACGATGGGCACGCGCAGCAGCGCCGCCGCCGCCAGCACCGGGCCGGATGCATACCCGCCAATGCCCAGCACCACCTTGGCACCGGTCTGCCGCAGAATCCTTGCGCTCTGGCCCACCGCCCCCGGCAGTTGCAGAACCGACCCGAGCCGGCGCAGCTTTCCGCCTGACTTGAGCCCGCTGATCGAGATCAGACGCAGCCGGAAGCCGGCCTCCGGCACCAGCCGCGCCTCCAGGCCGCGCGCGGTGCCGACAAAGGTGATGTCCCCGGCGCCGCGGTCGCGCAGCGCGCGTGCGACGGCGAGTCCGGGCATCAGGTGCCCGCCCGTCCCTCCTCCGGCGATGACGATGTTCCGCATGACCTCGCGCGGCTCCTAGCTCGCGTACTGCGACACGCTCAACAGCATCCCCACGGCGGCGAGAGAAAACAACAACGACGAGCCGCCGTAGCTGATGAACGGCAGCGGAATCCCCTTGTTCGGCACCAGGCTCGTAACCACGCTGAAGTTGATCAGCGCCTGGATGACGATCATGGCCGTAACCCCAATGGCGAGCAGGCGGCCAAACCCATCCGGCGCCCGGCGCGCGATGGCCAGTCCGCGCCAGAGAAAGATCACGAAGGCGATGACCACCAGCGCGCACCCGATCCAGCCGAACTCCTCTCCCACCACGGCAAAGATGAAGTCGCTATGCGCTTCCGGCAAAAAGAACAGCTTCTGCCGTCCGTTCATCAGCCCCACGCCCGCCCATCCCCCGCTGCCCAGCGCGATCAGCGATTGCACGATCTGGAAGGCCACGTTGCGCGCGTGCTGCCAGGGATGCAAAAACGCCAGGATGCGCTCCCTCCGGTAGGGCACATGGAAGATCAGCACGTACAGCGCGGGCAGGGTCGCCAGCACGCCGTAGCCCATCCATTTCCATTGCAGTCCAGCGGCGTACAGCATGGCGCCGGCAATCAGCGCCAGCGCCACGGTCGTGCCCAGGTCGGGTTCGGCCACAACGAGCGCGCATAAAAGCCCCAGATAGAGCAGGAGGGGCGCCAGCGTGGCCCATTCATTGACCTCGCGCAACCGGCTCTCCAGAAAAAACGCCACGAACAAGACCAGCGTGGGCTTGGCCATTTCCGAGGGCTGCAGCGAAAGCGCGCCCAGACGGATCCAGCGGTGCGTGTTGTGCGAGCGGTCGAGGAAAAACACCGCCCCCAGCAGGAACAAGGTCACGCACAGCAGCGGGTAGACCACGGCCGGCTCCTTCAGCCTGCGGTAGTCCATGCGCATCAGCACCACCATCGCCGCCAGCCCCAGCACCGCGCCCACGCCCTGGCGCAGCAGGAACGTGTAGGGCGAACGCATCTGTTCGGCCGACATCAGCGCCGAAGCGGAAAACACCATGACCAGCCCAAACGTCACCAGGATCAGCGTGATCACAAACAGCGGACGGTCATAGGCGAGGCGCTTGGGCATCAGGCTTCTTTGGTCCCCTCGTCTCCGGCTGCCGCCGCCAGTTGCCCGACCAGTTGCTTGAACACGCGCCCGCGGTGGCCGTAATTCTGAAACTGGTCAAAGCTGGCGCACGCCGGCGCCAGCAGTACCGTATCGCCCGCCTGCGCTTGCGCGGCGGCGGTGGCGATGGCCCGCTCCAGCGTGCCGCAGCGCGTCACGGGCACGCCGGCCTTCTCCAGCGGCGCCAGCTGCGCGGCGACTTTTTCCGTGGCTGCTCCGATCAGCAGCACCGCGCGCGCCCGTTCCTGCAGCAGCGGCAGCAGCGGCGCGTAGTCGCTGCCCTTGTCCTTGCCGCCCAAAATCACCCACAGCCCCTGCCGGAACGAGGCCAGCGCCTTGAGCGTGGCATCCACGTTGGTGGCCTTCGAATCGTTAAAGAAGCGCACGCCCGCGATCTCGGTGACAAATTCCAGCCGGTGTTCCACACCGGAAAAGGTGCGCACGCCCGCGGCGATGTCCGCCGGAGCGACGCCCACCAAAAACGATGCGCACGCCGCCGCCATCACGTTTTCGACATTGTGCTCGCCTCGCAGAAAGATGTCGCCCCGCGTCAGCAGAGGGGTTACCTCTCCCTCGCGGCGGAACACGATCTGCTCGCCCTGC
>JBOGKL010000220.1:0-2836 GCA_050745525.1 Terriglobales bacterium
GAGTACCTGTGGGAGCCGGTTTTGGGCGGATCGATTGATACCTACGACGTGCCCAGCCTCGCCTTCACCGACGACCCCAGCGTGATCGTCGGCAACACCAACGGCGAGTACCCGGAGGGCTTTGCCACCCCAGGCGCGGTCACCAGCATGTCGCTGACCGCCGGCCAGGAGGCCTTCAATACCACCGGAGGTACCAAGTCCTGGGACGTGTACGCGGAGGACGATTGGCAGGCCACGCCGCGCCTGACCCTGAACCTGGGGACGCGCTACTCGATGGACCTCAACACCTACGGCGAAGCCGACCAACCCAACGCCCGCGGCTACCAGGCGCTGAAGGGGATCGCCAGCCCCTACGCCTCGAAGCTGCCCACCACCGATATGGGCGATATCTCTCCCATCATCGGCTTCACCTACGATCTCACCGGCCACGGCACGCAACTGCTGCGCGGCGGCTTCGGCATGTACTATGGGCAGGCGTTCGTCAACTTTGTGTTTGGCACGCTGTCGCAATCCACGCCCACCATCTACAGCAACGTCTATAACGAGACGCTGAGCGGCGTGGGCGCGGCCTGCAACAATTGCGACGTGCCCGGCTCGGGGGGCATCCCGTTGAGCTCGTGGAAGTTTGGCGTGGATTCGGGCCCGGTGTATACCGGCGCCGTGCCTACATCTCTGACGGCGGGGGCCTCGTCCAGCATCATGGATCCGGATTTCCGCAACGCCGTCTCCGAGCAGTGGAACCTGGGCTACACCTGGGGCATGACCCCGACCAGCGCCCTCATCGTGGACTACGTGCACGAGCTGGGGCTGCATGAGAGCCGCACCATCAACATCAATCCGTACCTCGACGCGCAGACGGGAACCCGGGTGCTCACCGCCGCCTTTAACGCGGCCGGGCTGCCGCCGCTGGGCGCGATCAGCGATGCGCAAGCGGCCAACCGCTCCCGCTACGACAGCTTTTCCGTCGAGTGGCGGCGGCGCATGACCCACAACTTCAGCGTGGACGCCAGCTACAACCTGGCGCAGTCGCTGGCCTGGGGCGGACGGGCCGCCGACAACGGCAACCGGCCTGCCACTCTCAATCCTTGGAACCCGGTGAACTTTGGTCCCAGCGACACCGACCAGCGCCACCGCATCGTCTTCAGCGGTATCTTCAACCTGCCTTGGGGCGTCAACTTCGCGCCCATTCTGCAGTGGGCTTCAGCGCCGCCCTACGCCGCCAGCGCCGGCTCCAATATATTTGGCTACGGCTCCGGCTTTACCACTCCCTACGCCATTGTGCCGAACAGCGATCCCACCGAATACACCGCGTATGCCACGGCGTCGCCGGTCTTTGATCCCAGCACCGGCTTCTACACGCTTCCCTGCCTCCAGAATGGCACCTGCCATGAGCTGGCGATCAACAGCCTGCGGGCGCAGTCGTTTTTTGACGTGGACGCCCGTTTCGGCAAGCGTCTCGCGCTGCGCGATTGGGGCTCGGTGAACCTGTTCTTCCAGGCCTTTGATCTCACCAACCGGACGAACTTTGGCAGCTACAACGGCAATGTCCGCTCCTCGAGCTTCGGGCTACCGCAGGGCTACATTAGCGGCAGCGGGGTCACCATCCCCAAATCATTCCGCGGAGAATTCGGCGCCGAGTTCACGTTCTAGTCCGTGGAGGGGCATATTTTTTCGCTACTGGCAGAGACGTTTAATTTTCCGTTGCATTAGCCCTTCGGACAGGTATACTGCCTTCCGCAGGTCAAAGTGCCATCCAGGCATCTGCATAGGTTTCACCTTTTGGGGAGGTCGTGCCTTATGTCCGTCGCCAGCTATCTGCGCCCCGTGCGCAGTCTTTGCCTCGTCGTCCTTGCCGCCAGCCTGATCGGACTCGCGCCGCTGGCCGCGCAAACCGCAGCTTCCAGCGGCAGCTTCTCCGGCCGCGTCACGGACAAAACCGGGGCCTTGGTGGTGGGTGCGCAGATCACGCTCACCAACGTCCAAACCGGGACCGCGCGCAGCGCGCCCAGCAACTCGTCCGGCTTGTTCAATTTTTCGCTGGTCACGCCCGGGACCTATATCCTGACCGCCACCAAGAGCGGTTTTGCCACCTCTCACTCGCTGCCGGCCACGGTCGAGGTCGGCCAGACCATCTCCGTCAACTTCGCCATGCAGCCTGGCTCGCAGACGCAGACCGTCGAGGTCACCGCGGCAACGCCTCTGGTCAACGCCGCGCAAACCGGTGTCAGCGGCAACATCTCGACCACGCAGGTGCAGAACCTACCGCTCAACGGCAACGACTACGGCAGCCTCGCGGTGCTCGTGCCCGGCGTCAAGCCGGTGCAGCCCTATGACCCCACCAAGCAGCGCGTGGCCACCTTTTCCGTGGACGGCGGCAGCGGCCGCAACGTCAACGTCACCGTGGACGGCATTGAGGATAAGGACAACACCGTCGGCGGACCGGTGATGCAGTTGCCGCTGAATGCGATTCAGGAGTTCAAGGTCTCCCCCTCGCGCTTTTCCGCCGCCAACGGACGCAGCGAAGGCGCCTCCATCAACGTGGTTGAAAAGCAGGGCACCAACAAGTTCCATGGCGGCGCGCAGTACTACTTCACCAATACCTCGCTCAACGCCGACGATTACTTCTCCAAGCAGTCGGGTGAGAAGACCCCCGAGTTCGGCCGCCAGCAGATCGGCGCCGATATCGGCGGGCCGGTGCGCAAGAACAAGGACTTCTTCTTCTTCGCATTCTTCCGCGACAACGAGAAAACCGAGATCCCGGTCACCGCGCTGGCCGTGACCCAGGCCACGGCCGCGGAGTCCATTGGCGCCAAACCGATCAGCGTGATCCCGACGC
>JBOGKL010000221.1:0-5639 GCA_050745525.1 Terriglobales bacterium
GCGGCAAGCTGCGGACGCTGTTCGTGGTGCCGCACGCGGATTCGCGGTCGTTCTTCTACGGCATGAACTTCGAGTTCAGCTACAACGCGCTGCATTGGGACGCGCGCCGCTACACCAGCGAGATCCGCCCGATCGTGGGCATACATTTATTCCAGAAGGGGAGCAAGCACCAGGTGCCCAGGTGGGATTTCATCTACAACCCGATTCTGGACAATTCCTGGGCGGGCGGGTTCAAGTCGCTGCAGTTCAACCCCGCCGGGCGCGTGGCCTACCACTTGAACCCCAGTTGGGCCGTGGCCTTCGAGCAGTACTCGGGCTTTGGCGAGCTGCGAGAGTTCGTGCCCGCGGCCGATGAGATCCAGCAGAGCTGGGCTGTGATGGACCACTACGGCTCGGGCGAGAAGGGTCTGGACATCGAGTACGGCATCGGCTTCGGCGAGACGGCAGCCTCGGACAAGATCACGCTGAAGCTGATGTTCTCTAGAAACTTCAATTAGCCGGCGTCAGCACGGCCTGCCGGCCATGGTCCGCGGGCAACCGGGTATTATAGGGTTGCGGCAGAGTGCTGGAGTGGCGGAACTGGCAGACGCAGCAGACTCAAAATCTGCCGGGGCTTGTCCCCTTGGGGGTTCGATTCCCCCCTCCAGCACCACAATCAAGCCCCTTAAAATCACTAACTTGCAAGCTGGAAGGGGGAATGGTGTACTCCATTTTGTACACTTTCCCGGCAATCGCGGTGCATAGCACCGGGTTTTGTACGACCTCGCGTCTGGCGCCCACTCCAAACTCTCGCCAGCTCTTGCGTCATTAGGCAGAGGTGCTCACTACGAATCCAGCTTCGCGAGGATTACCGAGCGAGTGAATTGGACGGTCGCCTCCACATCGCCGAGGCTGAACGCGTCCCAGTCTGCGTGGTCCGCTTTGTTGCGAACCCCAGCGGCAGCTCTCGCCCGCTTCGCCTCGACGCCGGTGATAACTTGATTTGAGGCAAGCGCAGAGATTAACTGGTCGAGTTCCCTTCCTTCGGTCCCGATCCCGACCTTGCGGCACAGACGCTTCACCGAATCCTCGAACACAACCCCGACAATCGCGCCAGCAGGTTCCTTACGGTTCTCCTTCCAGTACGCCTCGCCGTGGTCAAGAAAGTCGTCGAACGTCTCCGCGCTTGCGCGGTCTGCGACCGAGCCGAGGAGGTTGTTTTCGGCGTCCTTCACCATATTCCTTAGAATGCCCGGCATCGCTAATACCGCGTGGCCGATCATGAGCATGTTGCCGTTATTCGCGAACTGATCGACCTCAAACTGGATCTGCCTGTTGTATGCGCAATCTCCATTAAAAATCTGTCGAGCAATATTTTCTGCTGCAGCGATCCACTCAGCAGCCTTCGCCCTGTGCTCTGCCGCATTCTGCGAATGAAGCGTTTTCAACGCCTCGCCTTCAGTGATGAGTTCTTCTGCTCGTGCTTTGACGTTCGCCTCAATTGCCATGCCGCCTCCAGCAATCTAGGGTGCCACAGGCCGAGGGCGTGCCGCCTTATTCCTGCTTTGGCCGCCGACCTCGTGTACCGGATTTTGTACGGTAAATCCGTGAGTCTGGGGTTTTATGCCATTTCTGCGGAACGTAAGTGCAGCAACCGCTTTGCTTGCAACACCACCCCGAATTCGATTCCCCCCTCCAGCACCAAACTAAACGCCATAGTCACCCTCTGACGCGGCATCTCCGCGTGTGCCCGCGTAACGGCAGCCGCTAATTGCGGAGGTGCCGCTGTGCTCGAAGGCGTTGAGCACCGCAATGCTGTCACAACCTCGATTTGTAGCAGCGCTTCCGGCTTTTGCGTGCAGCTTCGGGTTTTCTCCGGCACCCGTCGAGGGGTAGCATAGGTTTGATTGCTCTGACCCGGATAGCGTATGGGCATATTCGAAAAGTCCCAACAACCCATTGGTTTGTGACACTGCCCTGATTTCGATTCCCCCTCCAGCACCAATTCCGGTCGTGCTACAGTGGGGGTGTTGGAAAGACTCAGGGTGATCCCGTTGCGGGATTGAAAAGGGAAGCCGGTGAAATTCCGGCACGGCCCCGCCACTGTAAGCGGTACACCGCCTCGGCAGTGCCACTCGGGAAACCGGGGAAGGCGAGGTGGTTCTCGAATTGAGCGCAAGGTCCGCGCCAAGCAAACGAGAAGCCGCAAGTCAGGAGACCTGCCCGAGCATTTAGAAACGTTTGTTCCTGGGCGCGGGCCCGAAGGAGAACGCGGTGTCCTACCTTCTGTTGCTGGTTGCGATGGCAGCCGGAGTGCTTCCTCATCTTGGGGGCCTCTCACCTGCATTTGGCGGCATGCTCTACGGCGGAGCGCGTCTGCGCCGGCGCGACGCACTTTGGCTTCCGCTGGCGCTCATGGCGGCGCTGTACGCGGTGCAGGCGCTGGGCATCTACCACTCCGGATTGGGATGGGGACTGCTCTGGACAACCGTCGCCATGATCCCCATGGTGGCGGCGGGCGAGATGCTGCGCCAGCGGCGCAACTGGAAGCGCTTGGGCGCCGCTGCGGTGCTCGGCTCCACCGGTTTCTATGTGCTGAGCAATTTCGCGGTTTGGTGGAGCGGCGTGCTCTACCCGCATACCGCCGCCGGACTCGCGGCCTGCTATCTGGCCGCTGTGCCGTTCTACGGCGACTCCATAGCTGCCGGCATTCTGTTCGGTGGCTTTTTGTTCGCCGTGGACGCGTTTCTGGCGCGCCGCCAGGCGTTGGCCGTGGCCGAGGCGCGGGGGTGAGAATCGCGTCCCTGCTGCCCTCGGCGACCGAGATCCTCTACGCGCTGGGATTGGGCGACAGCGTGATCGCGGTGAGCGAGCGCTGTGACTACCCGGACGACGCGCGTCGCAAACCGGTCGTCGTGCGCAGCCGCATTGACAGTTCGCGCGCCCAGGCTGAAATCGATGCCCAGGTGAATCGTCTTCTGACGGCAAGGGAGAGCCTCTATCAAGTCGATATCGAACAACTGGTGCGCCTGCAATGCGACCTGCTCATTACGCAAGATGTGTGCCACGTCTGTGCGGCTTCACCGCAAGATCTGCAAGCAACGAGCACTGGCCTGCAATGTCCGGCACGGGTGATATCGCTGAACCCGCACCGGCTCGCGGAAGTCTGGAAGGACATCGAGCATCTTGGCGAAGCGGCGGGCCGGGCGCGGGAAGGCAAACGCCTTGCCGCCGAGCTTGCCGCCCGCACGCAAGCTGTGCCAACGCCGGGGACGGCGCCACGCGTTTTGTGTCTGGAGTGGTTTTCTCCGCCGTTTGTCGCCGGCCACTGGGTCCCCGAGATGGTCGCGTGTGCCGGCGGACAGAATGCGCTTGCGATTGCCGGTGAACCCGGCTTTGCCACTGAGTGGGGCCGCGTGCTTGCCAGTAATCCCGATGTCATCGTGCTGATGCCGTGCGGCTACGATCTGGATGAAGTTGAGCGGCAGGCGCAGACGTTTGCCTGGCCGGAGGGTTGGGGAGATCTAAAAGCAGTGCGCACGGAAAGTGTGTTTGTCGTGGATGCCAGCGGCCAATTCTCACGCCATGGGCCCCGGCTGGCCGACGGCGTGGATACGCTGCGGGCCATTCTCGATGCGTTTCAGCACGGCCAATCTGCCGGACGTCGAGGGGCCCATTGGCGCCGGTTAGCGGCTTGATCAGCAGCCCTTGCGTGGGCACATGCCGTGCGCCTGAGAGAATTTGCCTCGGTTGTGGCCGCACGACGGAGGAAATTGCGGCATGGGGCGCTCTTGACGAAGCCGAGCGCCAGCGCATCATGCGCGAGGTGCTCCCAGGGCGCTGCGCCAGGCTTGCAGGCACTCATCGGCCACTTGCTGGGAATCGATGCGGGGAGCCGTGGCATGATCCCTGGCCCTAGCCGACGATGGCCTACCCGTCAGCCGGCAAGACGACAGTGCCGCTGTAGCGGCGAAAGTCTCTCGCGTTAAGGGTGCACGCGCATCGCTGCCACCATGCGCGCGTCGTGAACGTGGATACCGGAGACCGCTACCGCAACCACATGCTTTCGCCACTCGTGATGTACGGCTCTGCTTTATCGGCGGCAAGCTTCCGTTCCATCTCCGGGGTTAGCTCGATGCGAAGCGACATGGACATCCGCGCGCCCGTGTTTATTATGACAGCCCTGGGTGCGTGCATGGGCGTGCGCGGAATTTGGGCGGAACAGCGGCGAAATGATTGAGTTTTGTGAAGGTCTGGGGAGCGAATGCTGTAAGTCCTTGCGCTGCAACGGCACAGGGGGGGCGCGGGGGCGGAAGGCGGGAGATCACGCGCCGGGGTGGTTTGGTGCGAGTGGTCGCGGGGACGGGGCCAACTGTGCGCGTGGGGGCGCGAATGGGATGTTGGCAAAAGTGTGACGATGTGAGTATCTGAGTCGCTACCTAAATTGGCGCGGGTGGGGGCGGGATCCGGTTGTAGTCTTGGCGAATTCCCCCCTGGGAATGTATGCGCCAAAGTGCGATCGGGGTGCTGGTTGGTGTGCTGGTTATAGTTTGCGCTGGATGCGGCGGGCTGGGGCCCGTGGCGGGCGCAGCCGGTGCGCGCGATGCGCAGGCCGCGGCCGCAACCAGCCAGGCGACTACGCCGGTCTTCCTGACGCTCGGAGCACTGCCGGCACCGGGCGTACTTTCGGCACAGATTACACTGGGGTCGGTCGAGGCCGTGAAACAGGACGGCAGCGCCACGGAGTTGCTGGCGGAGCCGGCCACCGTCGAGCTCATGCACCTGGGGCTGACGCGGACGCTGCTGGCCGAAGCGGGGCTGGCGGAGGGGACCTATCGCGGCTTCCGGATCACGATCACGGGGGCGCAGATCACGTATCGGAACCCCGTAAATGGACAAATTGCTTTTGCCACGAGCACGCCTGCGGCGGGCACGTCAGCATCCCTGCTCCTCCCGGAGGCCGGCCAGTCACTGGGCGCGGATTTTAACGCGCCGGTGGCGGCCGGCGCAGGGGGCGCGCTGCAGATGCATATCGAGTTCGATCTGGGACGATCGCTCGAGCTGTCGAGCGGGCAGGTGACGTTCGTGCCTTCGGTGACGGGAGCGGATCCGTCGGCCAGGACGACGCTGGCGGCGGTGGGAAGCGAAAGCGCTTACGCGACGGCGGTGGACGTGAGCGGAACCGTGGATTCGCTCGACCTCGTGCGCGGGCGCCTCGAGGCCGCTACTGCCTCGGGGTTCGTGGCCACGGTCGAGACTTCGGGGGCGACGCTCTATAGCGGCGGGCTGTCGCTGAGCAATCTGCAGACGGGCGCGGCCGTGCGCATCCACACGGACATGCAGGAGGACGGCACACTAGAGGCAACCAGCCTTGAAACCGCCGACAACGGCGCCTTCGGCGCCTCGGGCAGCGCCGACGAGGGCGTCGTGATTGCCGCCGCGGCGCCGGCGTTTGCCATGGTGGTGCAAGAGAGCACGAACCGGGCGCTGGTCGGGCAGGTGATGACCGTAACTGTGAGTCCGGGCGCGGTGTATCAGGCGGCGCTGGCTGCGACGGCGGCGGGACAGCCGGCGGATGCGTTCAACGCGGGGCAGATTTTTGTGGGACAAGAGGTTTGGGTGGCGGGCAGCAGCGCAGAAGAGGCGGGCGCGAACCCGGC
>JBOGKL010000222.1:0-11635 GCA_050745525.1 Terriglobales bacterium
GTTGAACACCGCTCAGGGTTTGGCGTGGTAGGTGTACGTGGGCCGCGCGGCGCTGGCGGGCAGCACCGTCAGGGTCACGCTCGACGGATACTCCGTATCGTGATGCACGGCGTTGTGGGCAATGACGCCGTGGCTCTCGTCGTAGTTGTTCCCGCCCGTGTTCAGGTTGCGGTCGAAGCGCGTGAAGTTGCTGCTCGAGATGGCAACGCGCAGGCGATGGCCGGTCTTGAGGTAATAGCTGATGTCAATGGGCTGGAACGTCACCTTGTAGACCTGACCGGTCTGCATCCACACCGGGGCGTGGGTGTAGCCGTCGCGCCAGCGCATGCGCTGGATGTTGGAGGTGATGTTATAGGCCTTTCCGTCCGGAAACACATCCATCACCTTGAAGGTGAAGTCGGTGTCCTTGGCGCTGGAAGAGACATAGAGCGTCACCGTGATCGGGCCGCTGACTTCCTTGCCCTGGGTGAACACCGGCGTGTTGTAGACCAGGATGTCGTTGCGCATCTCGTGCTCATCCTGATCGAACGAGCCGAGGTTGATTTCGCAGCATCCGCCCGCGCCATAGGTCTCGACCGGGTGCGCCGGATCATAGGTGAAGCGGTCGGGCTGATCGTTGGCCTGCGGCCGCGCGGTCAACAAGCCATCGCCGTGCAAGGTGTTGGCATGGCCGGCGCTGCTGAAATAGTAGGTTTGCGTCGTGGTATCGGGCGGCGGCCAAGAAGGCGAGGTCTTCCACTCGTTTTTGCCCATCAGGTAATAGAGCACCTTGGGCCGGCTGAGGGCGCCGCTGTGCTCGCCCTTGAGGAAATGATCGAACCACTGATACATGATCTGGTTGTAGTTGAGCCGCGCATCGCCGACGTCGAGGTCGCCGATCTTGGTATCTTCCGTCGCCCGCGTGTAGGCGCAGTGCAGGGTGGGAGCGATGATCAGGTACTGCTCGTTGTTGGCCGGGGCGGGAGCGGTGCGGCGCACGAAGTTGTACTCGGCCAGGTTGGGCGAAACCGAAACGTCG
Organism: Terriglobales bacterium; assembly: GCA_050745525.1. Classification (GTDB taxonomy): domain Bacteria; phylum Acidobacteriota; class Terriglobia; order Terriglobales; family SCQP01; genus SCQP01. The sequence goes on from JBOGKL010000222.1 coordinate 1,019, forward strand.
AACCAGCTTACGAACCACAGCCCCGGCTTCTTGATGGTCATGCTGTCGTTCCACAGGCCGCCTTTGTACCAGGCGGGGTCGTTGGGCGTGCGCTCGATCATGGAGCCGCCGGTGGCGATGCCATCCACGTGCGTGCCGAAGATTCCCGGCACGTCGCCCGCATGCGTGATGATGTCCTTTTCGGGCAGGTACCACAGCGCCTTGGCCCAATTCACGGGCGGCATCTGCGGCGCCAGGTCGAACATTTTCGACTCGAGCGCGAGCGTGGACTGCGGCGTGTCGGGCGGGAACATGGGCCGCACCTCGTTCTGCTCCGCGGCTATCCAGCCGGTGAACAGCATCATATAGGCGCCGCCGCGGTACCAGTTGCCCTGCTCGAAGTAGGGGCCGACGCGGCCAACGCCGGCGCCGAAGCCCTGCACGTTGAACGTCGTCCAGCCGGGATCGTCGGGCTGGGCCACCGCGGCCGATTGCCATTCGGCGGTGGAGGAACATCCGGTGGTGCCCATGTGCCCGTTGGACCAGGGCTGCGTGGTCATCCAGCTGGCTTCATCCACGGCGTCGGAGAGCGGCGGCCCGAGAATGTCGTACTTGCCCTGGGAGAAGAAGTGGCCGCGCTCCTGCATCTCGACATAGGCGTAGCCGTGCTCGACAGCGTAGAGTTGGCGGCTCATGTCGGCGTAGGTGCCGTTGCGGACATCCCAGTAGTTGAAGTCGTAGGGGGTGCGCACCCAGACGATGGGCACCTTCGCGTCCGTTTTGGGGCGATAGACGTCCGCCATCATGTACTTGCCGTCGCGCATGCGCACCATGACGCGGCGGTCAATGATCGCGACTTTTTCCAACTGCTTTTCCGTGGCTTCCCGTTGCGCGCGCAAGCGCTCGAGCGGGGAGGGGAACTGCGCCGAGAGCAGCGTCGTGGCGCCGGCGGCCAGAAGCAGGCCGCCACAGGCTAGAGCTAGCGTGGCGGCGAAGCCACCGCTACGATGTGACACTTTCATCCGATTACCCCCTTCGTAATGACCGGTTCGGGGGAAAGGTTGCCATCTTCGGCGACATATGTCAATGCGGAGCTAATAAAAAGGTAAAAAAAGAGCCGGGGTGTTGGCCACCCCGGCGTGAAGAAGAACGGTCAAAAACCCGGCGATCTACTGATCGCCGTGGAAATGGAAGTGATAGGTCGGACGAGCGGCGCTCGCGGGCAGCACCGTCAGCGTCACGCTCGATGGGTATTCCGTGTCGTGGTGCACCGCATTGTGGGCGATCACGCCGTGGCTTTCGTCGTAGTTGTTCCCGCCCGTGTTCAAGTTGCGGTCAAAGCGCGGGAAGTTGCTGCTCGAGAGCGCAATGCGCAGCCGATGGCCGGGTTTGAAGTAGTAACTGGTGTCAATCGGCTGGAACGTCACCTTGTAGACCTGGCCGGCCTGCATCCACACCGGGGCGTGGGTGTAGCCGTCGCGGTAGCGCATGCGCTGGATGTTCTCGGTGATGTTCATGGCCTTGCCGTCCGGGTGCACATCCATCACCTTGAAGGTGAAGTCGGTGTCCTTGGCGCTGGAGGAGACATAGAGCGTCACCGTGATCGGCCCGCTGACTTCCGTGCCCTGGGTAAAGACGGGCGAGTTGTAGACCAGGATGTCGTTGCGCGTTTCGTGCTCGTCCTGATCGTAGGAGCCGAACTTCACGGCGTTGCCCTCGCAGCATCCGCCGCCGCCAAAAGTGGTCACCGGGTGGGCCGGATCATAGAGGAAGCGATCGGGATGATCGTTGGCCTGGGGCGTGGTCGTGAGCGTGCCGTTGCCGTAGAGCGTGTTGGCGTGGCCGTTGCTGCTGAAGTAATAGGTCTTGGTGGTCACGCCCGGAGGTGGCCAGGAGGGCGAGGTCTTCCAGACGTTTTTGCCCATCAAGTAGTAGAGCACCTTGGGCCGGCTCAGGGCGCCGTCATGCTTGCCCTTGAGGAAGTGATTGAACCACTGATACATGATCTGGTTGTAGTTCAACCGGGCGTCGCCCATGCTCATGTCACCGACCATGGTGTTCTGCGTCGCGCGCGTGTAGGCGCAATGCAGCACCGGGGCGATGATGGCGTACTGCTGGTTGCTGACCGGGGCGGGCGCGGTGCGGCGCACGAAGTTGTACTCGGCCAAATTCGGCGAGACCGAGACGTCAAACCAGCTCATGAACCACAGCCCCGGCTTGGTGATGTGCATGCTGTCGTTCCACAGGCCGCCCTTGTACCAGGCAGGCGAGTTGGGGGTGCGCTGGATCATGTCGCCGCCAGTGGCGATGCCGTCCACGTGCCTGGCCGTGATGCCCGGGGGCCCGTCCACGTGGCTGATGATGTCTTGTTCGGGCAGGTACCACAGCTCCTGGCTCCAATCCACCGGAGGCATGTGCGGCGCCAAGTCGAACATTTTCGATTCGAGCACGAGCGTGGACTGCGGCGTGTCGGGCGGGAACATGGGCCGCACCTCGTTCTGCTCGCCGTAGAGCCAGTCAATGAACAGCATTTGGATCGCGCCGCCGCGATACCAGTTGCCCTGCTCGAAGTAGGGACCGACGCGGCCGACGCCGGCGCCGAAGCCCTGCACGTTGAACGTCGTCCAGCCGGGATCGTCGGGCTGGGCCACCGCGGCCGATTGCCATTCCGCGGTGGAGGAGCATCCGGTGGTGCCCATGTGCCCGTTCGACCAAGGCTGCGTGGTCATCCAGCGGGCTTCATCCACGGCATCGGAGAGCGGCGGCCCGAGAATGTCGTACTTGCCCTGCGAGAAGAAGTGGCCGCGCTCCTGGACCTCGACGTAGGCGTAGCCGTGCTCGACGGCGTAGAGCTGGCGGCTCATGTCGGCGTAGGTGCCGTTGCGGATGTCCCAGTAATTGAAGTTGTAGGGCGTGCGCACCCAGATGATGGGCACTTTCGCGTCCGTCTTGGGGCGATAAACGTCGCCCATCATGTACTTGCCGTCGCGCATGCGGATCATGACGCGGCGGTCAATGATCGCGACTTTTTCCAACTGCTTTTCCGTTGCCTCGCGCCGGGCGCGGAGAAGCTCAATCGCGGTGGGACGCTGCGCCGACAGCAGCGTCGTGGCGCCGGCCAACAGCAGCAGACCGCCGATGACGGCGGCCATGCCGCCCGCCAGCGAGCGGCTCGCGCCGCCGTTAGCCGGGGCTGCGCCCCGCGCCTCCCGCTGGTCGGCTCCCCCTCGTCTCCGGCGCCCGGCCGAGGGGCAGCTGAGCCGTAACCATCGTGTCGTTCTCATGTTATGACCTCCGTAAGAGTTGTCCACCCGCCGCATTTGTATCACGTCAGCGTGTATGTGCCGCATTGTGGCATGGTCACGCCGTGAGGTCAATAGAAGCGAAAAAAAAGGGCATCCGCTTGCGCGGATGCCCTTGAGGAATGCCTTGACTTAGGCGATTACCAGTTCAGTCCGATTTCCAACTCGATCAAGCGCGGCGAAGCGTCGCCGCCGTTATCGCCCAAAATCGAAGAGGCGTTTTGGGTGGTGCTGGTGATCTGGCCAAAGTGGCTGCTCCCCAGCGTGGTGTTGGGATTGCCGAAGTTGGGGTGGTTGAACAGGTTGTAGGCGCTGCCCGTCAACTGCAACTGCGCCGACTCCCAGCCCGGCACCGCGAAGCTCTTCTTCACGTTCATGTCGGTGTCCCAGAAGCCGGGGCCGGTGAAGGAATAGACCGACTGGTTCCCGAAACCGCTCGTCGCCCTGGAGAAATCAGCGGCAACCAGGCACGTCGTATCCGGGCCCGAGCAACTGGGCTGGGTCGTGCCGTCGAAATTGGCCAGGACGCCGCCACCGCGCACGCTCTCGTAGTTCGTCTTCTTGAGCGTGGACAGGGTGTGGCTGTCGAACACGGAATAGGGCAGCCCGGAGCGCACCTGGAAGGTGCCCGTAATCTGCCACCCGCCGGAAATGGCCTTGCTACCACCGAACCACTGCTGGAAGGGGACATTCCAGGCGTAGTTGCCGCTGAAGGAGTTCGCGACGTTGGTGCTGGCGTTGCCATACACGGCGCCCGGATCGTTCGGGTATTCCAGCGTGGAAGCCGTTCCCAGGCTGTGGCCCCAGCTGTAGTTCAGCATCAGCACGCCGCTGCTGAAGTTGTCACGGAACGTCCCGGTCAGGCCGTCGTAGTTGGAGTAGCCGTTGCTCTGGTATTCCAGCACTTGGCCGAACATGGCGTCGGGGTCCGTGGTGGGCAGGTCGCCGCCGTAGCCGCTGGCGGAGTAGGCGTTCAGAGCCGGATTTTCCTCCATCTCATTGTCACCGTGGTTGCCCTCGTATCCGACGGTCAGGGCAGCGTTTTGCCAAACCTCGTGCTGCACCTGCAGGCTCCATTTGTAATAGGTCGGGTTGACCAGCGGGCTGGCCGCCGTCGTGAGCGTGGGCGGGGCAAAGCCGGGCACCGCCGCTTCCAAGGTCGCCAGCGTGGCGCCATTGGCAAAGCCGGACTTCAGCGCGTTTTCGGCGCTTTGCGCCTGCACGGACAGCGCGCTGTTGCCTTCGGCCGGGGAAATCAGCCCGGAAGTGGGTGCGAACGCCGGATCCTCGGGCAGGTTGGCCAAGAACCCGTTGGCGACGTCAATCGGGAAGTTGTTGGCAAACATCCCGAATCCGCCGCGGATGACCGTCGTGCCGCCCCAAGGCTGCCAGGCGAAGCCGATACGCGGTTGCCACTCGATGGCCCCCACGTTGCCGATAGCATTGGCGAGGCCGGTCTGCAGCACCGCGTTATAGGGCTGGGTGGCATCGTGCGACATGGACAAGAAATCGCCCGGGCTGGAAAAGCAGTTTTGGGCGCAGGAGGGGCTGGTGGGATGATCGAGACGCAGGCCCAGCGTAACGGTCAGCTTGGGCGAGAAGCGCCAGTTGTCATCCACATAAACGCCGTAGCGCATCATGCGCAGCGGAGCCATGCCGAAGAGCGGATAAGAGTGGGTGTACTGGGTGTTGGAGCCGCTGGTCGTATCCAGGCCGCCGTTGTAGAAGGCGTCCTGATCGGTGGCGGCCCAATCGCCGTTGATGTTGCTGCTCACCAGCGTATTGGCCAGGTACTTCGAGCCGGTAAAGCCGAAGTCGAACGAGTGCGAGCCGATGGTTTTCACAAAGTCATCGGAGATCTGGATGCGGGTCACGGCGCGGCCCGCATTGGCGCCGGCATCGCTGCCGCCCAGGGAGGTAAAGCTGCCGTCGCCGAAGTCCAGCTCGCCCGGGAACAACTGCAACGCCGCCGCCAGGTCCGGCGGGCCGAAAACGGCGTTGTAGTGCTGCGCGGCCAGAAGCAGCGAGTTCACGCCCGAGGAGCCGAAGGTGTGGCTCCAGTTGATCTGCGACTGAAACTCCGGCTGATTGCTGATCTGGTTGAACGTCGGGTTGATCGGATCAATACCGCTGGACTGCACGCCGCGGTCGAGCAGCCAGTGGAAGAACACGTGGTCGGACGGGCCCGCGTTCCAGTCTTCCTTGGTGGTGAGAATGTTCTCCCAGGCGAAGTTGCTGGCGTTGGAATAGAATTGCAGCGCGCAGGGGGCGGCTGAAGCCCCTGGGATGGAAAAGCCCGCGCTACAACCGCCGTTCTGCGTCACGGCTGTGGCCCGGCTATAGCCGGCTGCACCGTCGTAGAGCTTGAACATGTTCTGGTAGAACGGGAGAGAGTTGGGGTGGTTCTTCGTAATGTTGGCGACCGTCGCCGTCTGGAATGCCGCGCTCGGCACCAGGGTGAGCGCGCTCGAGGGCAGCACAACGGCCAGACCTTCGTCATCCACGAAGAAAAACAGCTTGTTGTGCAGGATGGGACCGCCGATGCTGCCCACCCACTGCTTGGCCATCGAGGTCGGCCGCGGCGTGCCGTTGCCATTGTTGAAGAAATTGTTGGCCATCATGGTTTCGCCGGTCCAATAGAACCCCAGGTTGCCGTGGAAGTTATTGGTACCCGACTTGGTCACCATGGTCACGTTCGAGCCCGCCAGCGTGCCGTACTTAGCGCCGTAGCCGTTGCTTACGGTGGTGACTTCCTGCACTTCGTTGATGCCCAGCAGCAGGTTGGTGGCGCCACCGTTGGTGCCGTTGTTGAACGGATCAATGTCTTCCATGCCGTCCATGGTGTACATGTTGGTGTTGGTCGGCAGGCCGTAGACAGAAGGGAAGGTGCCCCCCTCGTTGACCGCGCCCGGCTGCAATTGCGCCAGGTCGTAGATGTCACCGCCGGGGATGGGCAGCTCTTTCACCTGCTTTTCTCCGATGGTGCTGGCCACGTTGCCGTTTTCGGTCTGCAGCAGCGGGGGCGCGGCGCCGTTCACCTCAACGGTTTGCGTGCTCCCGGCCAGCCCCAGCTTGAAGGGGACGGACGAGGTCTGGCTCAGTTCCACCAGCACGCTGCGCTGCGCCTTGGCGAAGCCGGTGACGGTGACCGTCACCGTATAGGTGGCCGGCGGCAGCAGGGCAAAGTGAAAATTGCCGTGCGCGTCGGTTTTGGACACCTGCGCGGAGCCGGTGGCGGGATTGACCGCAACGATAGTGGCATTCGGTATGGCTGAGCCGCTCGGGTCAGTGACGACCCCGGAGATGCTGCCCGTAATGTTCGCTTGCGAGTAAAGCTTCGGCGCATACATTGATACGCCGAGGGCTAAAATCGCCCCCAGTAGTGCATATTTGATCCGCATCAGACCTCCAGAAATGGTGATACCTCACACACCCGCCCGAAAAGAACGAGATTGCCCTGCATTTTGGCAAACTGGGCCGGTGAAAGTCAAGAGAAGAGCGCAAAATGTTGGCACAGTCATGTGGCTGCGGCGCGGCCGCGATTATATGGCAACGTGATATGAACTCCAGGGACCCCGGCGCCCCCTCGCGTGCGGGGAGCGGGAAAGATTGTGCGTTTCCCGCTTGGAAAATCGGATGTCTGGGAGCTAAACTGAGGCGTCACTTCGGAGGGTCGCCATGTCTGGTCGCTTGCTTCGTTTCGGTTTCGTGGTGTTTCTGGGCCTCGCCGTGTCCGCTCTGGCGCAGGTCAATCCCAACTTGTACGCCGGTTTGCGCTGGCGCGACATTGGTCCGCACCATGGCGGACGCATCGCCTCGGTCACCGGCGCCATCGGCCACGGGCAGGCGGGGGTGTTCTATGCCGGGCTGCCGCAAGGGGGCATCGAGAAGACCACCGACGCGGGCGTGACCTGGTTCCCGGACTTTGACATGTTCAAGAACGTGGACAGCGTGGGGGCCATCGAAGTGGCCCCTTCGAACCCGAACATCGTCTACGCGGGCACGGGCGACTCCATTGACATCGGCGGCAGCAACGGCGACGGCATGTACAAGTCCACCGATGCGGGCAAGACCTGGACGCATGTGGGCCTGGAGAACACGGTCAAGATTGACGCCATCCTGATCTCGCCCACCGACCCCAACGTGGTGCTGGCCTCGACGCAGGGCGACCACGAGCACAATGGGCGCGGCATCTTCCGCTCGACCGACGGCGGCCAGACCTGGACCAACGTGTTCAATCCCGAGGGCTACAACGGCACGCGCGAGATGGCGCGGGCGTTTGACGATCCGAGCGTCGTGTTTGCCACGGTGATGGGCTCGGGCGGCGGCTTCGGGCCGCCGCAACCGAATGTCCACGTGCAACCGGCCGAGCTGTTCAAATCCACCGATGGCGGCCAGACCTGGACGCAGGTCACCTCTTTCCCCTCCGGCTACACCAGCCGCGTCACCGTGGCCGTGGCCATGGGCACCGACGGGCAGCGCGTGTATGTCTACGGCAACAGCATTGACGGCGGATCGGGGCTGTTCCGCTCCGACGACGGCGGGCAGACCTGGCAGCACATGGACCCGCACGACCGGGCAATCGAGGCCGGCTCCTACACCCAAGGCGTGTACGTGGACTCGACCGACAACAACATCGTCTACACCATGTCCACGGCGGTGTGGCGCTCGACCGACGGCGGCAACACCTTCACCCCCTTCAAGGGCGCGCCCGGAGGCGAGGACGCCCACCCCATGTGGATTGACCCGACCAACGGCAACCGCATGATCGAGGGCATGGACCAGGGCGCCGGCGTCACGCTCAACGGCGGCCAGACCTGGAGCAGCTACTACGCCCAGACCGACGGCCAGATCTATCACATCATCACCACCAATCAGTACCCCTTCTGGGTGATGGGCTCGCAGCAGGACACGAATGCGGTGATGGTGCGCAACCGCAGCGACTACGGGCAAATCAATCACGATTGGCAGCCCTTTCCGTCGTCGGAATTCGGCCGGCTGGCGGCCTCGCCGATTCACCCGAACATCGTGTACGGGGTCGGTTACGGTCCGGGCGGGGGCGGCAGCGGCTTGGTCCGGATCAATATGACCACCGGCGATTGGGAGAATGTGGCGCCCAACTTCGGCGCCAACGCCGCGCGCTACCACCAGTTCACCGATTTCGCCAAGCACTTTGACACGGCTTTTGATCCGAACGCCTTCTACGTCGCCTATCAGTGCCTGATGGAAACCACCGACGGCGCCGCGAGCTGGCGGATCGCCAGCCCCGATCTCACCACCACCAAGGGGCAGCCGCAGATCGAGTGCGGCGCGTCCGAGCCCAAGGCTGACCTCAGTGCCACGCCCAGCCGGCGCGGACCTCCGGGCAACTACATCGCCGACTTCTCCATCTCGACCGCCAAGCAGGGCGTGATCTGGACCGTCAGCAACAACGGCCAGATTTACAACACCACGGACGGCGGCAAGCACTGGACCAATGTCAGCAACATTCCCGGTGTCAGCGGCACGCCCGACAACGGGCACGTGGTGTTCCTGAACATTCAGGCCAGCCATCAGGATCCGCAGACGGCCTATATCGCCGGACGGCTGGGGGGCGCGCGCGACCAGGGCTACATTGCGGGCGTGGACACGAATGTGCCGCTCATCTGGCGCACCAGCGACGGCGGCCAGTCCTGGACCAAGATCGTCTCCGGCCTGCCCACCGATCAGCGCACCGGAAGCTGGGTCAACGTCGTGCGCGAGGACCCGCAGCAGCCGGGGCTGCTGTTTTGCGGCACCGAGTCGGCCGCCTACGTCTCCTTTGACAACGGCAGCAACTGGCAGTCGCTGCAGCTCAACATGCCCACCACGTCGATCCGCGACCTGAAGATCCACACCTTCGACCACGAGGACGATCTCGTGGTGGCCACTTATGGGCGCGGGATCTGGGTGCTCGACGACGCCAGCCCGCTGCGAACCATCGCCAAGGACGCCTCGGCCATCGCCGCCGCGCCGGCCTACCTGTTCCCGCCCAACGACGCGATCCGCTCACGCGAGAACGTCAGCTGGGATCAGCCCACCGAGCCGTGGGAGCATTACGCCCCCAACCCGCCCTACGGCGCCATCCTTTACTACCACTTGAACCAGGCGCCCACGGGTCCCATTACGCTGCGCGTGTATGATGCGGCGGGCAACCTGGTGTGGACGCGCTCGAGCACGCCGCCGCCACCCATTACCGACGCCCATTACCCGGCCTACTGGCTGGCCACGCCGGCGAGCCGCTCGCTGTCCACCGCCGTCGGCACCAATCGCACCAACTGGAATTTGCGCTACACTTCGCCGCCGGCCTTCCGCGAGGATCTGGAAAACCAGATGAACTCGGTGGAGCACGAGACCACGGCGGGACCGAAGGGACCGCAGGCGATCCCCGGCGTCTACACGCTCAAGCTCGCCGTGGACGGGCAGACCTACACGCGCAAGCTGACCGTGATCAATGACCCGCGCGTGGGTCAGGGGCCGGAAGTCATGGCCGCGCTGCGCGCCCAGAACCGGATGAACATGCTGGCCTACCACGCCATGGAGACCACCTACGCGGGGCATGCGGCCGTGGCCAAGGCGCAGGCGCAATTGACCTCGCTCGAGCAGGGCGGCAGCCTGCAGGGCGATGTCGCTTCGCGCGCCAAATCCATCGAGGCCCAGTTGACCGCCATTGGCGGCAAGGTCCAGACGGGAGGCTTTTTCTTCCGTGGCGCTCCGGCCCCCAAGCCCGGCCAGTTGGAATCGTTTGTGGATGAAAACAACGCATTCAACGCGATGGTCAGCGTCCTGCAGGTGGGCCTGGATATCGCCCCGCCCCCGGCGCAGATCGCCACCTGGAAGAGCGACTGCGAGCACTATAACCAGACGGTCACGGCCTGGAACCAGATGCAAACCAAGACCCTGGTCGCCTTCAACAACCTGCTGCAGCAGAACCATCTGCAGCCGATCACGGTGAGCGCCAGCCAGCTGGCCGATCCAAGTTGCAGTTTTTAGGGACGCCGGGCGTGAGCTGAACCGCCTGTCATCTACGCCATCGCTCGTATTTAGGCGCGCGTGCGACTTTGCTGATCGCAAGGCGTGGGTTCGCGTTGTAAACTATCGCGTTGATCCTGGAGGATTGCTCATGTTGTTCCGCGTTGTGCGCGCAGGGATGATCGTTCTGCTTTGCCTGTCCGTTGCTGCCGTGGCGCAAAGCAGCCCCAACATGGTTGCCGGCTTGCGCTGGCGGAACATCGGCCCACATCACGGCGGGCGCGTGTCGGCGGTGGGAGCGCCGATCGGCCCCGGGCAGGAGGCGATCTTCTACGCCGGGCTGCCG
>JBOGKL010000223.1:0-1599 GCA_050745525.1 Terriglobales bacterium
TGTGGGAGCTGATCGCCATGTGGAGCTGGATCGGACTGTTCCTGGCCGCCGCCTTCGCGCGCGCGGGCGGGACGGCGGGCGAGGCGGCGGCCACCACGTTTGTCGTGATCGGCATGGGCGGGGTGGGGTGCTGGTGGGGCGGCGTCGTGAGCGACCGCGGGGGGCGCGAGCGCGCCGCCGCAACCGCCATGGCCATCTCGGGCGCGTGCGCGCTGGTGCTGGGATGGATGCACGGCACGAGCGCGTGGGCGCTGGCGGCGGTGATCGCCGTGGCGCTGGTGTGGGGATTCTGGGTGGTGGCGGATTCGGCGCAGTTTTCGGCGCTGGTGACCGAGTTGGCCGATGCGCGTTTCGTGGGCACGGCGCTGACGGTGCAACTGGGGCTGGGATTCACGCTGGCCTGCATCACTATCTGGATTCTGCCGTGGCTGGAGGCAAGACTGGGATGGGGTGGAGCGTTCGCAGCGCTGGTGCCGGGGCCGGCGCTGGGCATTGTCGCCATGGAGAAGCTGCGGCGCTGGCGGGAGAAGTTGCCGAAGCCGATGGCGGCGGATTATGCTGCGGAGCAACCATGATCAAGGTTTGGCTGGAGGCGGAGGAAGTGCGCGCGGGGCTGGACCCGGACGGGCTGCGGGCGGCCATGGCCCGCGTGCTCGAAGACCTGTACCGCGGCCGGGCGCATGCGCCGGCGCGTATCGCCGTCACGGCGCCGGAGGGATTGCTGGCCGCCATGCCGGGCTACGCCGACGGCATGGTGGGAGCCAAGCTGGTGAGCGTGTATGCGGGCAATCCGGCGCGGGGGCTGCCCGGGCACCAAGCGTTGCTGGCGCTGTTCGACGCGGCCACGGGGACGCCGGTGGCGATCATGGATGGGACCGCGCTGACGGCGGCGCGCACGGCGGCGGTGACGGCGGTGGCAACCGATGCGCTGGCACGGAGCGGGGCGCGAGTGCTGGCGATACTGGGCACCGGGGTGCAGGCCGAGGCGCATGGGGCGGCGGTGCAGCGGGTGAGGAAGTTCGGCGAGATTCGCGTGGCCGGACGGAACCGCGCGCGGGCGGCGGAGCTGGCGGCGGCGTGGGGCGGCCGGGCGGCGGAGAGCTTCGAGGGCGCCATACGCGGGGCCGACGTCATTTGCGCGTGCACGCATGCGGCGGAGCCGATTGTGCAGCGGGCGTGGCTGGCACCGGGAGCGCACGTCAACTCGGTGGGCATTGGAGGATGCGAGCTGGACGCGGCGACGATTGCGGCGGGGCTGCTGACGGTGGAATCAAAAGGCGCGTTCGCGCCGTTTCCCGCCGGTGCTTACGAGCTGCAGGGGGTGGATGCCGCGCGCGGAGTCGAGATCGGGGCGATTCTGGCGGGCGAGCATCCGGGGCGCAGCGGCGACGATCAGATCACCGTGTTCAAGTCGGTGGGGCATGCGGTCGAGGACGTGGCGGCGGGGGCGTGGTTCTACCGACGGATGGTAGATGATAGGATGACAGGGCGATGAATTCAGGAAAGGGTGTGCCAGGCGAGGCGTTTATTGGCGCGGGCCCCTGCGCGACTACGCCGCGCTTCCCGCTTATGCTCGCAGCGGCTTGGGGGCCCCGCCCC
>JBOGKL010000224.1:0-7398 GCA_050745525.1 Terriglobales bacterium
GTTCCCTGCAGTATCCTGCTCTTCTGCTGCCCATGTACCGGCTCAACGATCTCGACTACATGCGCGAAGCCTTGCGGCTGGCCGAGGAGGCGACCGCGCTGGCCTCGCCCAACCCGCGCGTGGGCGCGGTCGTGGTGCGCGAGGGCGAAATCGTCGGCCGCGGCTGGCACCGCTACGAACAGATGGCGCACGCCGAGGTGTTGGCGCTCGAGCAGGCCGGCGAGCGCGCCCGTGGCGCCACGCTCTACGTGAACCTCGAGCCCTGCTGTCACACCGGCCGCACGCCGCCCTGCACCGCGGCCATCGTCGCCGCCGGCATCGCGCGCGTGGTGGCCGCCATGGCCGACCCCAACCCCCAGGTGGCCGGCGGCGGGGTGAGGGCGCTGGAGGCGGCCGGCGTGCGCGTCGAGACCGGATGCCTCGAGCGCGAAGCGCGCCGGCTCAACCGCGACTTTGCCAAATGGATCCGCACCGGGCTGCCGCTCGTGACGCTGAAGTCGGCCGTGAGCCTCGATGGCCGCATCGCCGCCGCCCCGGCCACCCGAACGCCGCTCAGCTCCGCCCCCTCGCGTGAGCGCGTGCAGCAGCTGCGGCATGCCGCTGATGCCGTCGTCACCGGCATCGGCACCGCGCTCGCCGACGACCCGCTGCTCACCGACCGCACCCGGCTGCCCCGCCGCCGTCGCCTGCTGCGCGTCGTACTCGACTCCCGCCTGCGCCTGCCGCTCGAGTCGCAGCTCGTGCGCACCGCACGCCGCGGCCACGACCTGCTGCTGTTTCACACCGCGGGCAGCGAGGAAGCGGCCGCCGCGCTCGCCAAGGCCGGCGCGCGCGTTGAACGCCTGCCGGCGGCGCCCGGTGGCGGCGTGGCGCTCGATGCCATGCTGCGCCGGCTGGGCGAGGAGGGCATCCTCGCGGTGCTGCTCGAGGCGGGCGCCGCGCTCAACGGCGCCATGCTCGCCGGCGGCTGGGTGGACCGCATGGTGCTGTTCCAGGCGCCCTGCCTTCTCGGCGATGGCGGCGTCCCGCTCGCCACCGGCGCCATCGCGCGGCGCCTGGCGGGCCCGCTCGCGGTCGAGCCGCTGGGCTGCGACCTCATGCTCGACCTGGATTTGGCAGAATAGAAGCTCGCGGCCCGCGCCGCGCCGTCGTATGTTTACCGGCATCATCCAGGCCGTCGGGCGCGTTCAGGCGCTCGAACCGCGCGGCCGCGGCGCGCGCCTCCGCCTCGCTCCGCCCGCGGCGCTGCTCCGCCGCCTGCATCTGGGCGACAGTATCGCCGTGAACGGCTGCTGCCTTACCGTCGCCGCCAAGTCGCACACCGGCTTCGCCGCCGACCTCAGCGCCGAGACCCTGGCCCGCACCACGCTCCGCGCGTGGCGGCGCGGCCAGCGCGTCAGCCTCGAGCCCGCGCTGCGCTTCGGCGACCCGCTCGGCGGCCACCTCCTGCAAGGCCACGTCGAGGCCACCGGCCGCGTCCTCGCGCTCGATGAGGGCGGCACGCTGCGGCTCGAAGTCCCCGGCGCGTTGCGGCGCTATATCGTCCTCAAGGGCTCGCTCGCCGTCGATGGCGTCAGCCTCACCGTCGCCGAGCTGCGCGGCCGCCACATCGCCATCGCCCTCATCGCCCACACCCTCCGCCGCACCCATCTGCGCACGCTCGCCGCCGGCTACCGCGTCAACCTCGAAACCGACCCCGTCGCCCGTCATCTCGAGCGCCTCCTCCGCCGCCGCGCCGCGCCCCATTCGTCGGCGGCGCTAACCGTGGCCGCGCTGCGCCGCCAGGGCTTCTAAACGCGCCTCCGGCGGCGTAGGCGCGATACGCGGGGGTCGCGCCGTTTGCACTGAGGGCGAAGTCGGCGCGAGAAGTCCGCGGAACTCCACAGAGCGGACCGCCCCCGGGGAACGAAGAGGCGCGGCTCTGGCTGGCTGGGGCTCCCGGGGGCCCCCGGCCGGCCGAGCGCAAGCGGGGCCAGGGCGCCAGTGGCGCCCTGACGCGAAGCCGGGCGTGGGCCCGCGCCAATCAATGGCATCGCGCCGCCAAGCGCGGGGGACGCGATGGCATCGCGCCGCCAAGCGACCGACGCGCGCCGGAAGCTATGATGGGAGTGGAACGCTCATGCACTGGTCCTCCCTGCGTTGGTGCCTGCTTATCCTATTGCTCGCACCGCTTTCGCGCCTGGTCGCGCAAGGGCCGCCGTTTCAGGTGGACGATCCGGTGCCGGTGGAGTTACATCACTACGAGTTCTATGTTTTCGGCGGCGCCGACGGGACGCCGGTCGAAATGGACACCACCGGCCCGGCGTTCGAGTTCAACTGGGGCGCAATCCCGCGCATCCAACTGCACGCCATCCTACCCTGGGGCGCCGTCTTTCCTGCGGGCCAGCCCAGCGCGGTCGGCCTGATCGATGCCGAACTCGGCGCCAAAATCGCCTTCATCAAGGAAAGCAAATACTTCCCTCAAATCGGCAGCTTCACCATGATCGAGCTGCCTACGGGCAGTTACGCGCGCGGACTCGGCATCGGCAAAACCTGGTACAAGGCGCCGCTGTGGGCGCAGAAAAATATCGGCCGGTGGCTGCTCGACGGCGGCGGCGGCGAAACGTTCGTCAGCCAGACCGGCTACCGCAACTTCGCTTACGGCGGATTCCTGCTGAAGTACACGCTCGGCCCTCGCCTGCAGTTGGGAGGCGAAGTGTTCGCCCACGGCGCCGAAGGCCCCGCCGCGCCGCAAACCGGCGCCTCGACCCTGGTGGACGTGGGCGGCTACTACTTCTTCAAGAATCCCGACCACCAGTTTCTGTTCTGCTACGGCCACAACGTCGCCGGCCAGACCGAAAATTACGCTTACGTCGGCCTCTACTGGACCTGGGGCAAGGACAAAGGCAAGGCGGCCGCTCCTGCCCCGGCGAGTTTCGCACCTGCCTTGGCGGGTTTCGCTCCGGGCCGGTGAGGCCGCGCGCGCCGCGCGAGCGTCACGTCGCGACTCGCCCTTACACAGCCGCCGCGGCGCGTGCCGCCTTGCCGGCCGTGCCGTCGGTCTTGATGATCTGCAAAGCCGCCTCGATCAAGCCGCCGATGTCGGCCATATTGGCCGGCAACAGAATGGTGGTGCCGGCCTTGGCGATGTTCCCGAACTGGCTGACATATTCCTTGGCCACCTGCAACTGCAGCGCCTCACTCCCGCCCGGCCGGGCGATGCCGTCGGCGATCATCTGAATGGCATTGGCCGTGGCGCGGGCCACCAGTTCGATCGCCTGCGCCTGGCCGGTCGCCACGTTGATGGCGGCTTGCTGCGCCCCTTCGGAGCGGTTGATCTCGGCTTGCCGCTGACCCTCGGCATTATTGATCTGCTGGGTGCGGTCGCCCTCGGATTTCGCGATGATGGCCCGCTTGCCGCGCTCGGCGGTAATCTGCATTTCCATCGCCTTGACGATGGCCTCGGGCGGCGTAATGTCGCGAATCTCGTAGCGCAACACCTTCACCCCCCAAGTGATCCCCGCCTCGTCCAGGGCCCGCACCACTGCAGCATTGATGGTGGCCCGCGAGCTCAACACCTGGTCCAGATCCATCGTGCCGATCTCGCTGCGTAGCGTGGTTTGGGCCAGCAGCATGATCGCCGATTGATAGTTACTGCTGCCGTAGGAGGCCAGTTTGGGGTCCGTGACCTGATAGTAAAGAATGCCGTCCACCGTGACCTGGGTGTTGTCGCGCGTGATGCAGACCTGCGGTTCGGCGCTCAGCGGTATCTCGCGCAGATTGTGTTTGTAGGCGATGCGATCGATGAACGGAGTGATCACGTTGAGGCCGGCCGAAAGCGTGCCGTGATAGCGGCCCATCCGTTCCAGTACCCATGCGCTCTGCTGCGGCACAATCTGGACCGCACGCACGCCGATGATCAGCAGCACCACCACCACCACGATCGTAATAATCCCAGCCATGACTCCCTCCTATTTCGTCTTCAACTCCAGAATGCTGCCGTTGACCGCGGCGATGCGCAGATGATCGCCCGGCGATGGCATCGTGCCGCCGCTCACGGTCGCGTCCCATTCGGTCCCGCGGTAAAAAACCCGCAGCCCCGCCCGTCCGACGGCGACCACCTGCACGTCCTGGCCCAGGTCAGCCGCGGCCAAACCGGCGACGCGCGCCAGACGTCGCCGAAACCACCCTGCCAGCGGGAACCCCGCCGCCGAGACCAATATCAACCCCGCCAATTGCGGCGTCAGCGTCCAGCCCAACGCGCCTTCGCCTGCCGCCACGATCAGAGCCGCAGCCAGCGCCAGCAGATACAAGGTGCGTGAGTGCAACTCCGCCACTACGGCCAGTAACGCCAGCACCAGCCAGACTGCCGCCATTGTATGTGGAGACATGCTGGCGATGGTAGCAGACTCCATGGCCGTGGCGCGCCAACTTATCGTCAGGCACTGATACGGGCCGGAGGGTCCGGCTCCCCGCCGCTCCGGCGCTGCACCAGCAGGATGGCCGAGAGCACGCACACCACTCCCAGCCCGGTCGTCCAGACCAAGCGCTCGCCCAGGAAATACGCTGCCAGCAAAATGCCCGAGACCGGCTCCAGGCAACTGGTCACCACCGCGCGCGTGGGATCGAGAAAGCGCAGGCCCGACAAGTAGAGCAGCGTGGGCGCGAGCGTGGCCAGCAGGCTGAACTCCGCAAAAAACACCCACTCCGGTCCGCCATAGTGCGCCCGCCACACCAGCCACGGCGGATGCGCCACCAGCAGAACCAGCGCCGCCCCCACCAGCATGTGCAGCGAGACCAGGATGGCGTCGGCGCGCGTCGCCAATTTCTCGCCGCCGATGTTGTAGTAGGCGAAGGTGAACGCCGAGGCCAGCGCGGCGCCCACGCCCAGCGCGTCCAGCCCGCCGGCCGGGAAGAAGCGCCACCCGGCGCCCATAACGCCCAGCACCAGTGCCACCCCCGCGAACGCCAGCACCACCGCGCCCACCCGCGCCCACGTCGCTCGCTGGCGGCCGCGCGCCACCATGTACACCAGCACCCAGATCGGCGCCGTGAACTGCACGATGATCGCCACCGCCACGTTCGTGCGCTCGATGGCGGTATAGAAGAGGACGTTCGAGGTGGCCATGCCCACCACGCCCAGCAGCACCGCCGCGGCCGCCTCCCGCCGCGGCAGGAAGATCGCGCCCCGCCGCAGAATCGCCACCGCCGCGAGCAGCGCCAGCGCTGCCAGCGTGACCCGCATCTGCGTCAGCACCAGCGGCGAAACCGCCTGCGCCACGCGACCGGTGAACATCGCGCGCCCCAGTGTCGCCGACCCGCCCCAACAGCACGCGGCGGCGCCGATGAGGACGTAGCCCAGGTTGGGCGCGTACGCCTCCGGCGCTCGCTTGCCAGGCTGGGCCTTAGCCCGCATGTCTCACCTACCCAGCCGCTGCCACGCGCGGCATAGCGCGCCCGTTCAGAAAAACGGGCGGCGCAGCACCAGCACTGGGGCCATCGTCTTCCAAGCAGCGCGTTCTGCCCGCTGTCCTAGATCGCCGCCCATTTTTTTGGGCGCGCCGCGCCTGAAGGCGAGCTTCGTGACTCGACTGTGAGAAATGCGGGTTAGCCACGGCTGTCCAGCGTCAGCACCTCGTACGGTTTCAGCGAGAACGCATGCGGCTCGCCGGCGTGGA
This sequence comes from Terriglobales bacterium, assembly GCA_050745525.1. Taxonomy (GTDB): domain Bacteria; phylum Acidobacteriota; class Terriglobia; order Terriglobales; family SCQP01; genus SCQP01. The sequence goes on from JBOGKL010000224.1 coordinate 5,658, forward strand.
GCGTGACTGGGGTGCGGGCCTGGGGCTGCCGCCACTGGTCGCGCCCCCAGGGCGAGCGCATACGGTAGCTGTCCGCCGCCCGGGGCGGCAGCTCGAACGCCGAGGCCGCATCCACCGTCAGCGACTGCGGCTGATTGCTGGGATTGCGAAGCGTCAGCACGGCGCCTGCCTCTTGCGACCAGGCCGCATGCCCGTAAGGCTCGAGCGCGCGCGGATCGCCCCCGATCCAGTGCGTGTCCACCAACGCTGCGGCCCGGCGCCGCGCCCACTGCGCGCCTTCCGCCAGCACGTCCCAGTCGGCGGCGGTAAGCAGGTCGTGCGAGATGTACATCTCCTGCAGATCGGTGCCGGTGCCAAAGTAGGCCCGCACCTCGGCGTCGAAGTCATGCCCCGGGTCGGTGTCGAGCCGGCGCGCGTGCTTGGCATACACGATGCCGTGCAGCATCAGCGCGTTCAGCGGATACAGCGGCCCGCGCCCGACGACGTGCCGGAAGGTGTCGGCGTCGCGGTAGGTGATCCATTGCTGCCGGTCCGTCCCCACGCCGGCGAAGCTGGTATCGCTGCCGCCGCGCCAGGTCGAGTCGGCGTAGAACAGCCAGAACGGCGAAGGATAAGTGCCGGTCGTGAGATTGATGAACAGATCCGGATCCGCCCGCCGCATGTCGCCGATCAGGCTGATGGCCGCCTCAAAATCGCTGCCGAAGGCGCTGCCCGGCACCACCTGGGCGTTGCTGCCGGTGCCGTCCAGCTTGAACTGGTTGACGCCGTACTTCTGGATCATCTCCAGACAGACCTGGTGAAAGCGCCGGTAATAGACCGGTCCGGAAAGCGCCAGCCCCTCCTTGTTGACCTCGTAACCGTGCTTCGCGGCGTTGGCCAGCCGCTCCTGCCGCGGCTTGCCGTAGCCGCCCCAGGGCGACAGCCACACCCCCGGCGCCGCCCCAATTGCCGCCGTCGCGGCCTTCAGCGGCGTGAAACCATCCGGGAAGCCGGCGTTGAAGCTCCAGTCGTCGTGATTGTCCCAGCCGTCGTCAAACAGGAACGAGTTCATCGTCACGTGGCGTTGCCGCACCAGTTGCTCGCCGAAGGTGTGGATCACATCGAGGCACCCGGCCTGGTCGTAGGGCGTGAAATAGCCCAGGTCGAACCACGAGTTGTAATGCAGGAACGGACGGTACGGATGCGCGCGCTCGCTTTCGATGTAGGCCAGGAAATCGCGCCGCATCTGCCCCGGCCGCACCACGCCCACCACCGCCGAGTAGCTGGCCGTGTGCCCGGCGGCCACCGGCAGCGCCCGCGCGAACGATCCCAGGGCGCGTCCGCCCTCGATGCGGTTGTGCGCCTGCGGGTGCTCGAAGCCAAAAAACCAGCCGCCGCGCGCGCCCGTCAGCGTGATGGGCGAACCGGGAACGGTGCCGCTGACCTGGCTGGCGGTGCCGGGCAGATCCAGGAGCGTGACCTCGGTCAGCGGCAGCTCGGCGCTCGCCGCCTCCACGGTCAGCCATTGCCGTATATAGTGCGATCCGTCGCGCAGTTCGGCCCTCCACTCCGCCCGGAAGCGCCCCTGAGGGTCGGTAAACCGGCACACCAACGCCGTCCCGTGCAAGCGTTCGGACAGCCGCGCCGCGCCCGGCGCGGCGGTCACCGCCTCGACCCGTGCCGGCGCGGCGGTGAGCTGATCGGCGCCGACCGCCTGCCCGCCGCTCGTCAGCCGGAACAGCGGCGTGTTGCTCACCACCGG
>JBOGKL010000225.1:0-8008 GCA_050745525.1 Terriglobales bacterium
TATGCAAGCCAAGCCGATGCCCAGTACCTTCAAGGTGTGGTCTCCTGACCAGACGGCGGGCGCTGCCGCCGTGCGGGAACGAGATTCGCCAGCGCCACCCAGTAGTGCCGGTGCGCCAGTTGTCGCCCGGGTCCGGCGGCGGGCCAGCCCCTCCTGAGCGCGGGAAGGGTAGAATCGGGCGTAAAGGTGACGGGTTTTACGGTTGTCCACTGATCCCCCAAAAGCCACGCGCGAGGCATCCAATGGGGCAAAGGGTGCAGCCCGCTTGCTGTGGGCGCTGCAAAAGCGGCCAATGGAATGAAAACACTGGTGATAGCCGATGGCGAGCACAGCTTCCGTGAGCCGCTCAAACGTCTGCTGAAGGCGGAGCGCGAGCCGGTGGAAATATACGAAGCCGCCACGGGGCACGAGGCGGCCTCGCTCGACCTGGTTATGCCGGACCTCAACGGACTGGAGGCGGCGCAGCGCATCCGCGCGGAGTGGCCGGGCATGCCGGTAGTGATTTTCTCTGTACATTCGCATGCCTCGTATAAGGACGCGGCGGCGGGCGCGGATACTTTCCTGCAAAAAAAGACGCTCGGCCAAGAGCTTTCGCCGCCTCTGCTCCGGTTCTGGCGAGAAGCCGGGCGGTCATGAAGCGTGGGAACACACCACGTGAGCTTCAGGCCGTGGTGAATGTGCACGGCAGGATTGTTTCCTGGCGTTGTTCGGCTTGCAACTGGTCCAAGCTCGCCGAAGATGACTCGATTACGACGTCGAATACACGAGCTTTATTCCACGAGCATTTGTGCAAAGATCATCCGAACCCGCCAAAACCGCACTCGTTTGAGAAAGGGCTTCCGGCTTACAGATAGGTGCTACCGCCGGCAGCCCGTGTTGACTAGGAGAGAGTCGCGCATAGACTGGCGATACACGGCATACAGCGCGGCTGGCGGCAACGGAGCTACGGCATCCACTCCTCATGGCTGGCTACTCGATTTCGGGGCTGGAGGTGCTGGTGGATCGGGTGCGAGCACAACACGGCCAAGCGGGAAAAGCTGGCAGGGGATGGTTGGTGTCTACGAAGGTTAGACTCCTGGACTGGGAGTCTAATGGACACGCTCGAAATGCATAGAGCCGCCGACTTGACGTTACGCCATGCGGCGCGGTCCGATCCAGCCCTGAAACGCGAGGGTGGGCATGGTCCAAGGAGCAGCCGCGTAGCGCTGGGTTCAGTGATCGCCGACCGCGATGTTCCAGGATCTCCTGATAAGGCCGCGACGGCGGCTGTGGGAGAATTAGGTCAGGGATCGAAGGAATCTGCGGCACGTGATGAACCGTACGTTTGCCACGCTGGCCATGAGCCGCAGAGGGAAATGAAGATAATCGTTGTAGCGGACGACGAGCGGAGTTTCCGGGAGGCGCTCAAGCGACTGATGGAAACTGATCACGAACCCATGGTTTTCTACGAAGCCGCTACCGGCCAAGAGGCGGTACTATTGGCGCGGGAAGTTCATCCGGACGCGGTGCTGCTCGACCTTTCCATGCCGGATAGCGGCCTGGAGAGCGCGCGGCGCATCCACGCTGAGTCGCCGCACATGCATCTGCTGATCTGCTCGGTGCATTCGCATCCGTCGTTTCAGGACGCGGCGGTGGCGGCGGGCGCGGAAGCGTTTCTGTCCAAGAAGGATCTCGCCCGTGAACTTTTACCCTTGTTGCACCGGCTGTGGGGGGAGGAACGTTCCAGCGGAGTCGCGAGCCACGCCCGCATTGATTGAGCGACTTCCCCGAGCACTCCCCCGCGATTGCATTTTCGCCTTTACCTTTTTAGCCTACGCCGCATCGCCCCCTGGGGTGCAGTAGATGAAACACCAGTTCATGGCGGCCGGGAACGCCGAATTTGTGTGGCAGGTCGGAAACGTGAAATTACACCGTGCGCTCTGAGAGTCCCAGCCGGTGCGCAATTTCCTTGTTACTGTCGCGCGACAGGATGGCGTCCAGCACCCTCCGTTCCCGTGCGCTCAGGTGCGCCGCAGGCGTTATCTGTTCCAAATTTGGAAATCGCGCCAGCAGATGATGGGGCACGGTCGTGTCTGCTGGTGGATTACCTAGCGTGCCGATCAGGCTTTCGGTGCCGGTTCTGGTGCCGGATTTTACCGGAAAAGGATGTGGAGTGATGTGGAAAGCTGCGGATGCGTTGTTCCCGGAAATGCTTGCAAACACTGGTGATTTGCGCCATTATGCAGGCGGATGCGGAACCGTGCATATCACGCTTTTACCCATTAAGAGTCACTGGCTCTGCCAATTGATCTGCCGGCCCGTCTCGAGGAACTGCCACCGCTTGCGCGTTGCCAACCGGGCGCCGTAAGCAGCAAGTGGTTTACGTCCCGCAGCCCATTCATTTTGCCACGGTTCGCAGATCCACGCCACCCATCGTCAAGCGGCTGACGCGCGTGCGGGAGCGGGCGCGCTGCCGCCTCAAGTGTTTTCCTCCTGACGACGATAAGCCATAGGGCGGAAGCAAGCTGCGTAGCGCCTGCGTCCGCCGTCGAGGCATATTCCCATGGCAGCAGCGGGAGCGGCACTGGTCGGCACCTATAACTATTGGTTGGTGGCCTTGTCGGTGCTCATCGCCATCCTCGCCGCTTACGCGGCGCTGGATCTGGCCGCGCGCGTCAGTGCCGCCCAAGGCCGCACGCGCTACGTCTGGCTGTTGGGTGGCGCCACGGCCATGGGCATTGGGATCTGGTCCATGCATTACATCGGCATGCTGGCCTTCAGCCTGCCGGTCCCGGTGCGCTACGACTGGCACACGGTGCTGCTCTCGCTGCTGGCGGCGATTTTCGCCTCGGGCATGGCGCTGCTGATCGTGAGCCGCAAGAGCATGGGGTGGCGCACATCGCTGGTGGGCAGCGCCATCATGGGCGCGGGCATCGCGGCCATGCATTACATCGGCATGGCGGCCATGCGTTTGCCGGCCATGTGTACCTACTCGGCCGCGCTGGTGATCCTCTCGGTGGTGCTGGCGATCCTCATCTCGCTGGTGGCGCTGTGGCTCACCTTCGATTATTGCCGGCGGACGAAGGAGAAATGGCCGGTGAAGATTGCCAGCGCCCTGGTGATGGGCGCGGCGATTCCGGTGATGCATTACACCGGCATGGCCGCGGCCAGCTTCACCTACACCGGCAAGACGCCCCACCTGGCGCACGCAGTCAGCGTCACCGCGCTGGGAGCCACCGGCATCGTGATTGTCACCTTTATGGTGCTCGGCCTTGCCGTCCTGACCTCGGTCATGGATCGCCGCTTCTCGGTGCTCGAGGCCAGCGAGGAAAGACTGCGCCTCATCATCAATACCGCTCTCGACGCCGTCATTACCACCAGCGCCGACGGGCTGGTGGTCAATTGGAACTCCGAGGCGGAAACCATCTTCGGGTGGCCGGCGGCCGAGGCCGTGGGCCAACGCCTGGGGGACCTCATTCTGCCGCCTTGCGCCGGCGCGGGCGACGACTCGGGCCGCAATCCTCTCCGCGATGCCGAGGCCGGCGTATCCCGGCGTGAGCGCAGCGAGACCACGGCGCGCCGCCGCGACGGGCGGGAGTTTCCGGCCGAGATCGCCGTCGCGCCCGTCCAGTTCGCCGGACGCTGGATGTGCAGCATCTTCGTGCGCGACATCACCGAGCAGCGTCAGGCGCAGCAGGAGTTGCTGAGCGCCAAGCAGGCCGCCGAGGACGCCAACCGCGCCAAGAGCATCTTCGTCGCCAACATGAGCCACGAGTTGCGCACCCCGCTCAACGCCATCATCGGCTACAGCGAAATGCTGGAGGAGGAGATTCAGGAACTCGATCCGGCCGCCGCCGTGCGCGACCTCCAGCGCATTCAACAATCGGCCAAGCACCTGCTCACGCTCATCAACGACATCCTCGACCTTTCCAAGATCGAAGCCGGCAAGATGGGGCTCGACCTGGAAACCTTCATCCTCGCCCCCTTGCTCGAGGAGATCGCCAGCACCGTGCGCCCCGCGGCCGCGCAACGGCAAAACCGGCTCGAGATGGATATCGCCCCCGATCTGGGCGCCATGCACGGCGATGCCACCAAGCTCCGCCAGGTGCTGTTGAACCTGCTCAGCAACGCCTGCAAATTTACCGAGCACGGCGCCATCACGCTGCGCGCCGCGCGCGCCCGCCGCGGCGGCCGCGAGTGGCTGGATATCCGGGTGAGCGACACCGGGATCGGCATGAGCGCCCCGGAACAAGCAAAACTTTTCCAGGAATTTTCCCAGGCCGACGCCTCCATCGCGCGCAAGTACGGCGGCACCGGCCTCGGGCTGGCCATCACCCGCCGCTTCATGGAATTGATGCACGGCGACATCAGCGTCGAGAGCGAGCCGGGGCGAGGCTCGACGTTCACGCTGCGGTTGCCGGCGGAGTTGGAGGCGGCGAGCGGCCCCACGGCGCCTCAGCCCGCCGAGGCACCGGCGGCGCCCGCCCCGGGTGAAAGCCGGGAAACGATCCTCGTGATTGACGATGACCCCGCCACGCGCGACCTGATGTCGCGCTTCCTGACCCGGCTCGGTTATCGCGTCGCGGTCGCCTCCAACGGCGTGGAGGGCTTGCTGTTGGCGCGCGCCACGCACCCGCTGCTGATCACCCTCGATGTCCTCATGCCGAGCATGGATGGCTGGCGCGTCCTGAACGAACTGCGCTCCGACGCGGACCTGGCCGCAGTCCCCGTGGTCATGGCCACCGTGGTGGATAACCAGCCGCTGGGCACCGATCTGGGCGCCACCCATTACCTGGTCAAGCCGATTGACCGCGACCGCCTCGCCGCGCTGATCGAGCATTACCGCCGCCGGCCCCACCCCGCCGGCAGCGGCGCCGCCGGCGAAATCGCGCCCGAAGCGGTCCTGACCGCCATCTGAGCATCCAGCCATGCCGACGATTCTTCTGGTCGAAGATAACGAGATGAACCGCGACATGCTCTCCCGCCGCTTGGGGCGGCGGGGCTTCGAGGTGCTGCATGCCGCGACGGGCGAGCAGGCGCTCGCCCTCGCGTTCCGCAGCGCACCGGACCTGATCCTCATGGATATCACCCTCCCCGAGATGGACGGCTGGGAGGCCACGCGCCGGCTCAAAGCAGACGCTCAGACCGGCCACATTCCCGTCATCGCCCTCACTGCACGCGTGCTCAGCACCGACCGGCAACAGGCCTTTGACGCCGGATGCGACGATTACGATACCAAGCCGGTGGATTTCCAGCGCCTGACCGGAAAAATCCACCGCTTCCTGCCGGCGGGGTCCCGCGCCAGTCAATCGAGCGTGCTGCCATGACGCCGCCAGTCAACGAACGCATCCTGATCGTGGACGACAGCGAACCGAACCGCGACATGCTCGCGCGCCGGTTGCAGTCCCGCGGCTACATCCCGTGCCAGGCGGAGAGTGCCGAAGGGCTGCTCGAGCGGCTGCAGCGCGAGCCCGCCGCCATGGTCTTGCTGGATCTGCACATGCCGCGCGTCAGCGGTCTCGATGCCCTGCGCCAACTGCGCGGCCGGTACTCGCCCACCGATCTGCCCGTCATCATGGTGACGGCAACCGGCGACAGTCCCACCATTGTCCAGGCGCTGGAACTCGGCGCCAACGACTACGTGACCAAGCCTATTGATTTCCCGGTGGCCTTGGCGCGCATCCGCACGCATCTGGCCCATCGCCGCGCCGAGGCCGCGCTCCACGCCAGCGAGGAGCGCTATGCCCTGGCGGCGCGGGGCGCCAACGACGGCCTGTGGGACTGGAACCTGCAGGACGGGTCCATCTATTTCGCGCCGCGTTGGAAGAGCATGCTCGGTTACGGTGCGCAGGAGATCGGCAACCGGCCCCAGGAGTGGCTCGACCGCGTTCATCCGGCCGATCGCACCCGCCTCGAAAGCGAGCTCGAGGCGCATCGCTCGGGGCGCACGCCGAAGTTCGAGTGCGAAGCCCGCGTGCAGCACCAGGACGGCAGCTATCGCTGGATGCTCAGCCGCGGTTTGGCCGTTTACGATCCGGCCGGCCGGGCGCTGCGCATGGCCGGGTCGCAGACCGACATTACGCCGTCCAAGGCCGCCGACGCGCTGACCGGCCTGCCCAACCGGCTCCTGTTTCTCGATCGTTTGGAGCGGCTCCTCGCACGCGGCCGCCGCCCGTCGGGCGCCCCCTTCGCGGTTCTGTTCCTCGGTTTGGACGGCTTCAAGGCCGTCAACGCCAGCCTCGGGCCGGCCCGCGGCGACCAATTGCTGCTGGAAGTCGCGGGGCGACTGTCGCAATCGCTGCGCGACGGCGATGCCGCATCTCCGCGCCACACGCTGTTCACGCTCGCCCGCCTGGGCGGGGATGAATTCGCCGTTTTGCTCGATGAAGACGCCCACCGCGGCCAGGCCCTCGCCGTCGTGCGCCGGCTGCAGCAAGCCTTGGCTCCGCCGTTTCACCTTCACAGCAACGATGTCGTCATATCCGCCAGCGTCGGGATCGCCCTCAGCGGCTCCGGCTCCTCCTCCGCCGAGGACCTGTTGCGCGATGCCGCCACCGCCATGGCGCAGGCCAAGGCGCTGGGCAAGGCCCGCTGTGAGGTCTACCGGCCGAACATGCGCGCGCGCGTCAGCGAGCGTCTCACCCTGGAGGCGGATCTGCACCTCGGCCTCGAGCGCCAGGAGTTTCGCAACTACTACCAGCCCATCGTGGATCTTGCTTCCGGCCGCGTGACGGGTTGGGAAGCCCTGTTGCGATGGCAGCATCCCACCCGCGGACTGCTGCTGCCGGGCGAGTTCGTCCCCGTCGCTGAGCAGACTGGCGCCATCTGTGAACTCGGCTGGTGGAACCTGGCGGAAGCCTGCCGGCAAATCCGCCTCTGGAACGCAAGCCGGGCCGATGGCGTGCCGCTGACCATCCACGTCAATCTTTCCGTCACCCAGTTCGGCCAATCGGATCTCGTGCCGGCCATCGAGCGCGAACTCGCCGACGCCGGGCTGGAACCGCGGATTCTTCAGTTGGAAGTGACCGAAAGCACCATCATGGCCGAACCGGCCGTCGCGGTCGAGAAGCTGCGCCAACTTCGTTCTCTGGGCGTCGGCATCGCTGCCGACGACTTCGGAACCGGCTACTCCTCTCTCAGCTATCTCGACCAGCTTCCCCTCGACGCCCTCAAGCTCGATCGCCTCTTCGTCAACCGCTTGGACTCCGACCCGATGCAGATCGCCCGTAGCGTGCTGCCGCTGGCCAAAAGCCTGGGCCTTGCCGTCATCGCCGAGGGCGTCGAGACTGCCGCCCAATGGGCCAAGCTGCGCGAGATGGGATGCGACTACGGCCAGGGTTTCTATTTCGCCAAGCCGCTCGCGACTGCCGACGCAAGTTCGCTGCTCAAGGAGGACACTGTGCCTTGGCGCGCCTTCCAGGCGTGCAGGCGCAGCACATCTCCGAAGAAGTCATCCGCCCGCACTGGCACCTCGGTATACGCCGCCGCCGGAAACGCCGCCGCAACCGCCCGGCACTGTGCCCGCCGCGCCGGCGGGCGTCCTCCGCTGGTGAACGCATAATGGGCGGCGACAAACGGCGGCGGCAGCAGCACCGCCGTGGCCCGCAGCCAACACCAGCGCAGATAACTTTTCCACTGGCCCATGGTGGCGATGAGCAAGCGCGCGTTGAGCACGCGCAGTGCCGCGGGCGAGACCACCAGCGTGCCCCTCGCCGGTATCCCGCGCATAGCCCAGTAGGCGTGCCAGTCAAAGTTGGGCGCCAGCCGCTCCAGCGCCTCGAGCCTCAGCGGCCGCTCCTGCGCTCCGGCCGGCGGAGGCAGCAGGCTGACCTCCATGTTAATGGCCGTCCGCGCCTCCGCCGCCGCCTGCTGCGGCGGATCGCCCAGCAACCGGAACAACCGCCGCGCGTATTGCATGGCTGCGGCATCCCGTTGTCGCACCGGCTCCGGCTGCTGTCCCACCCGAAACGCGGCGATCGCCCCATAGCGATGCAGTTCGCCAATCGCGTCCGCCACCTGGTGCGGATTC
>JBOGKL010000226.1:0-6775 GCA_050745525.1 Terriglobales bacterium
CCTGTGCTGGCCGCGGCAACCCAGGTGGACGATCCAGTGCTGGCGGCGATGGACCGAGAGAGCATCAGGATCCCTGGGGTATCCGGCGACCGAGGGCTTCAGCCGTCGTTTCATCCAGCCAGATTACCGCCTCGCCACCCGCCCGGCGACGGGCACCCCAGGGATCCTGATGCGCTCCCGGTGCCGTGAGGGTAAGACGGTGTTGTTTTTCTGGCCGCCTGATAACAAGGGGGCCGCGGGCGCTATGCCAAAAAGGCGTGCATGCACGGGAATAACTAAAGGGCTCTTGCAGGTATGGACAAGAGGATCACGCCACGACAGGTGGCTGTTACCCCGACCGCCGCCTTCAATCAAGCGGTCTCCCTGCAGACACAGGGCAATTTCACGGGAGCGGAGAAAATTTATCGGGCCATCCTGAAGCAGTATCCGAAGCACTTCCAAACACTTTCAAACCTGGGCACCGTCCTGCTGTTTGCGGAACGCATGGAGGAGGCGATCCCGGTTCTGCGCAAGGCGCTCAATCAGAATCCAAATTCGGCGGTCGTTCACACCCTGCTCGCCCGAGCGCTTCATCTGCTAGATCGCCACGAGGAATCGCTGGAACGCGCCAGGCGGGCAATCGCCCTGAATCCTGAATTGTCTGATGCACACGCCACCCTGGCGCAGGCCATGGCCGATCTGGGACGGTACGATGAGGCAAGGAGCGCCTTGGCGCGAGCGATCGAGCTCGCGCCGAACGGGCCGCGCTTTTACTACTATTTGGGTCAAATCGCGCCCTGGACCGCGGGCGATCCGCGCCTGGCCGCCCTCAAAGCGATGGCGCAAAATCCGGCATCGCTGCCGCTCGGCCAGCGGGTCGAACTGAACTTTGCACTTGCCAAGGCCTGTACCGATTGTGGCGATGTAGAGGGTGCCTTTCGCCACCAGATCGAAGGCGGTGCGCTGCTGCGACGGGTGCTCAACTACGATGAAGCGTCAACCCTGTGTGAATTGGACCAGATATGCCGCGCTCTCGACGCCACATGGATGGGGCGACATCATGGGGTTGGCGATCTGTCGCCGCAGCCGATCTTCATACTCGGTATGCCGCGTTCAGGCACAAGCCTGATCGAGCAGATCCTTGCCAGCCATCCGAAGGTTCAGGCGCTCGGCGAGCGCCTGACTTTCCCCGAGGCCCTCGCTCAGATATGCGGAACACCCACTCTCCCGTCATCGCTCTCACAACGTGTGGTTCAATGGTCCGTCCCGGACCTACGCCGTCTGGGAGCGACCTATCTCAAGGCGGTCCGACGCGACGCGCCGGCGAATGTGGCGCGAATTACCGACAAGCTGCCGGCGAACTTCCAGTTTGCTGGGCTGATTCACGCGGCCCTGCCCGCAGCACGCATCATCCACGCCTGCCGCGACCCGGTCGATACCTGCCTTTCTCTGTTCGCGAGTCTCTTTTCCGGCCATGCCCAGCCGTACTCCTACGATCTCGGCGAGTTGGGCCGCTACTACCGCGCCTATGAAAGAGCGATGGCGCACTGGCACAGCATGCTGCCGTCTGGCGTGATGCTGGAAGTGCGGTACGAAGACGTGGTGGACGATCTGGAGCACCAGGCGCGGCGCATTGTCGCGCATTGTGGGTTGGAATGGGATGCTGCGTGCCTGACGTTCCACAAGACGGAGCGTACCGTGCGCACCCTCAGCCACGCACAGGTACGCCAGCCAATTTATCGCAGCGCCATCGGGCGCGAGCGTCCGCCGCGCGATCTGCTGCTGCCGCTGCTGGAGGCACTCGGTGTGGCATAGCGGACACGGAGGGCATGCAAGGCCGGGAGCGCGGCTGGACGCCGCCAGGGCATCGGCCGGCGCGGCATCGCCAAAACTTTACGCAAATGGTGACGATGTCGGGCAACAATTTTGCCATTAGCCGCTTCCCTGCTTCTCTTGAACTGCCCAGGGCACGGCCGAGGTGTGATGTAACCATTTCGCAACCCGACGTCGTCTCATTTCGTATTGTGTTCGCATATTGTAGGCAATCAGCAGATTCCGGTTTCCAGTTAGAAGCGATTTCTCCAAGCCCTTGTCGGAAGATTTTACATACTGCGCCCGTGTCAACGCCGCGTGTCGATAATCCCTTGATGTATCGCCATCTTCGCATTTGGCATGACTTTTGCTGTGTGGACTCGCAGACCCGTAGGAAACCTTTGCGCCATGACGACATCCTTTCAGAAGTCCTGCTATGTCGCTTCCACGGCACTGAGCATGTCGCTGATTGCCGGTTCGGCACAGGCCTATTCGTACCTGCCTAATTTGACGAACCTGGATTTCACCGAGTACACGGGGACCGCGCCCAAAGGCAGCTTCGCGGGGGTAGACCCGACGGGCTGGACCGGCGGAACCGGGCTCATCTTCATCGACTCGACCAGTGGACTGAATGAGCAGGCCGCCAGCCCTGTCTACCTCACCACGTACGGCAATCCGGCCGGAAGCTACAGCGGGAACTATGTCGAGGCGGACGGGAATCCGCATTACGAGAGCGGGTTCGACTACACCGTCACAGGACTGACTCCCGGGGAAAAGTACTCCTTGAGCTTCTATCAGGGCGCCAGCGAGCAAGTGGGATTTGGCTACAACAATTATGTCGACGCCTACACGCCCACCACGAACCAGTGGATCGTCGCATTGGGTGCTTCGGGCCTCACGCTCGATAGTGGCGGCCCCACCAACCTACTCTACGGGCCAACGGATACCTATTCCGATGCGGACCCGGACGCCTCCATCGTGGCGTCGCCACTGATGACCGTCTGCTACCAGTGCACCGTCGGTTGGGATTACGTCACCATGACGCTGACCGCCGACGCCACCGCCGACGTGCTGAGCTTCCTGGCCTATGGTGACGACGGCAGCACCGTAAACCTGCCGCCCATCGCCTTCCTCGCCGGGGTCAATTCGCCGGCCGGTCTGGGTGTGCCGGCCCCGGAGCCGGCCAGCATGACGCTGTTCGCCGTGGGCTTGCTCGGCCTGGGTGGCATCGCGCGCCGCCACCGTAAAAAGTCCTCCCGTTCGGGCTGAAGCGCTGATAGGTTACGGTCCTCGGACGAGGCTGCGGCCTCGGCCTGTGCCGTCCGCGCGCCAGCCAATCAGGACTGCGCCATTGCTTCCATACCTCCATCAGCATGTGCCCGGCGTCCTGTTGGACGTGATCAGGCTATCCGCCTGGCTGCTGATCCTGTGCGCTATCTTCCTGCCGCTGGAGCGGCTGTTCTCGCGGCATCGGCGGCCGGGCTTCCACCTCTCTTTGCTCAGCGACATCGGCTGCTATTTCATCACCGGCCTGGTGCCGCAACTGCTGCTTGCGGTGCCGCTGTCCCTGGCGGCGTACGTCGCGTACCATTTCGTGCCGTGGCGCGTGCATGCCGCCATTGACGCCTAGCCGCTATGGCTGCGCGCGCTCGCCGCGTTCGTCGTCGGAGACTTGGGTTTCTACTGGGGCCATCGCTGGGCCCATGAAATCCCGTTCCTGTGGCGCTTCCATGCACTGCATCACAACCCGGAGCATGTGTATTTCCTGATCAGCGCGCGCGCCCATCCAATCGACAGTGCATTCATCCGCCTATGCGGCCTGGTTCCGATCTACGTCCTCGGCCTGGGTGCGCCGCAGAGCGTGCGCGGCACGCTGATCGTCACACTCGTCGTGCTGGTGGTTCCCGTCTGGGGCTTCTTCATTCACGCGAACCTGCACTGGCGCCTCGGCCCGCTGGAATGGCTGATCGCGACACCCGGTTTCCACCATTGGCACCACACCCGTTCGGAGCTCCGCGACCGCAACTTCGCCTCGATGCTGCCCTGGATGGACCGGATTTTCGGCACCCATCATCTGCCCCCGGAATGGCCCGCCGCCTACGGCACCGATACCGTGCTGCCCCATTCGCTCGCCGGGCAGTTGCTGTACCCGCTGCGCGACCCGCCCGAAGAACAAGCGCTGCCGGAGTCTCCCGAGATCAACCCGAGATAGCGTCGTCGGCCAGCGCCTCGGTCAGGGGCCGCAGCAGCGTGGCGTCGGGACGCCATCGTCCGATCGAGCTGCGATAGATCGGCTGGCGCACCTGGACCATGCTCGCGGTATGGACCGGTCGTGACGTCTTATGAAATTCCAGGCAGGCCGGGTCCCATGCCAGGCCGCAATGCGCGACGGTCCGCCGAGCTTGTTGCTCGACATCGTCCACCAGCGCCTCGTACTCCACATCCAGTAGGATGTCGGCCGGCAGGACCTGCCGCCAATGCGCCATCAGGCGTTCATAGGCGCGATAGTAGCGTCCCAACTCCGCTAGGTCGTAGGTGAAAGGCTGCATCCCGACGAACAATTTAGAGAAGCAAGAGAGACAGGTATCGACCGGATCGCGGTGGACATGAATAATGCGCGCATTCGGCAGCATCAGGCGGATCAGGCCGAGATAGAGAAAATTGCCGGGCATCTTGTCGGTGATGCGCGCGGCGGCCGGCGCCAGGCTGCGCAGCGTCGCGACATAAATCGCTCCCATGTCGCGCAGCGCGGTGTCGGACAGGGTCCATGCCGCTTCGGGGAACCTAGTCGCGCCCAGCCGTTCCGCGTTCAGGTGCGCGACCGCTTGCGCCAGTTCGGTACGTTCGCCGGCGCCGTGCACCGCGGCATGGCTGGCGAGGATTTGTTCCACCAGCGTGGTGCCGGACCGCGGCATGCCGACGATGAACACCGGAACGTCGGACCGATCGCCCGCGCCCTGTCGCGCGGCCAGCAGCGACGTCGTGAAAACCTGGGGAATGCGGGCCATGCCACCCAGCGTCGCCGCCTCCTCGTAGGGCGTGAACGACCGCTTGATCGCGTTGCCATGCAGCAGATGGGCAAAACCTTGCGCCTTGGCGCCGACATCGTCGTACGCCTTCGCCAGGGCGAAATACAGTAGGCATTGCTCTCGCGACGTGAACGTTTCGGCCAACGGCAGCGCGGCCTCCAGCGCGTCGACGGTGCCGTCGCCCGGCTGCACCTTTGACAGCAGCGCCAGAGTGTACAGCGCCTCCGGCCGGTTGGGAGACAGCGCGATAGCGCGCCGGCACTGCGCCAGCGCTTCGTCCATCTCGCCGAACTCGGCCAGGATGGAGCCGAGCAAGCTGGCGGCCGGCGCGAAATTCGGCCGCAACGCCAGCACGCGGCGCGCCATCGCCATTGCCTCGGCCTGCCGGCTCGTGTTCTTCAGGGCGTTAGCCATGCCCGCCATCGCATCAATATGCTCCGGGTCGGCCGCCAGCACGGCGGCGTACTGCGTCATCGCCTCCGCGTGGCGCAGCTTGCGCTCAAGCAACACGCCGATGCCGTTATGCGCGTCAGCATGGTTTGGGTCGGCCGCGAGCACGGCGTGGAAGGCTGCCATCGCCTCCTCGTCCCGGTCGCGCCGCGCCAGCGCGACACCGAGCGCCGCCTGCGCCTCGGTGTAGTCGGGATCGACATCAAGCGCCTGGCGGAAGCACACAATGGCCTCGCCCACCGCATTGCCGCGGGCGAGCAATTTGCCAAGGCCGAAGCTCGCCTCGGCGAAATCCGGATCGGCGGTCAAGGTGGCACGGTAGCTTGCCGCGGCTTCGTCGTTGCGGCCAAGCCGGGCAAGCACGGTCGCTAGCCCGTAATTTGCTTCAGGATGAGCAGGTTCGGCGGAGAGGATCATTTTGTAGCACGCAATCGCCACGTCATGGCGGCCGCACGCCTGCAGGCACGCGGCCAAACCGAAGCGGGCATCCAGCATGTGAGGCTTCTGCACCAGCGCGGCTTCGTAGTGCGTGGCGGCTTCTTCGTGGCGGCCCAGCGCCTGCAGTGCCGCGGCAAGATTGCCGAGCGCTTCAGGCGATCCGGGAGCTGTCGTGACAGCCCGCCGCAACAACGCCTCCGCCTCTAGGGCACGGCCCTGGCCGAGGTGAAGCGCGCCAAGGTGGATTAGGGCATCGAGGTGTGCCGGCTCGGACAGAAGCAGCAATTGGTACGCCCGGGCGGCTTCATCGGTCCGGCCTTGGCGATGTAGCGCGAGTGCCCACTGGAACTCCATGGGAGCAGTCCCACTTCTGTTCGTCCCGATCATTATATATCCCGCTCACGCCAGAAACCGAAAACCGTTGGGCGAGATGATGCGGAAGTTGTCGGTCACTTCACCGCAGTAGGAGAGTATCAGGATCTCTGGGGCGCTCGGCTCGGCGTGACATCCACGCGACCGATCCTGGGCCAGGCACCCCAGAGATTCTGATGCTCTCCTACACACTCTCCTTCAGTTCCTTCGCAGGCCGGAAGGCAACCTTCTTGCTGGCCTTGATCGTGATCGCTTCGCCCGTCGCCGGGTTCCGGCCCATCCTCGCGGCCCGATTCCGCACTTGCAGGATGCCGAGGCCGGTGAGACGGATTTTGTCGCCCTTCTTGAGATGATGGGTGGACAACGCTACGAGATCACCCAGCATGGTTTCCGCCTGCTTTTTCGGTAGTTCGTGGCTCTCGGCCAACTCGGCGGCGATCTGCTTGAGGGTGACGGTCGCCTGCGGCGCACTCTTCGCCGAGGCAGCCGTCTTGGCGGGAGCGGCCTTCGCTGGTGCCACTTTCTTGGCTGCGGTTTTTTTGGCTGGAGGCATGACGATCTCCTTGGGAGGATACGAAGCATAGCACTCTGCTCACGCCGTGTAGGTTCGGGCAACTCTGTCGCCGCGTCATCGCCGATCCTCGCCGCACCGCCCCTGCCGACCGTCATAATTGAACCGACGGGGTGACTGGGCC
>JBOGKL010000227.1:0-2370 GCA_050745525.1 Terriglobales bacterium
ACTGTGGATTCGTCCGGCGGCATGCAGGTCTTTGCCGGCGCGGGATGGCACCGCGGCGTGCTCGGCATCGCCGCCAGCCGCGTGCTGGCAGCGTCGGGGAGAGCAGTCCTTATCATCGCCCTGGCCGATGGTCTCGCCTATGGCTCCGGTCGCGCGCCCGCCGGGGTTGCGCTGCTGGAGATGCTCGAGGGTTGCAGCGAGCTGTTTGACCGCTTCGGCGGGCATGCGCAGGCGGTGGGCTTTACTATGGCGGCGGAGAAATTGGGCGCCCTCGAGGCTTATCTGCGCCAGGCCGCGGCGCCGGCCGCCGCCGTCCCCGCAGCGCCGGCGCATACCCAAGCGTTCGAGCTGAGCCTGGGCGAGTTGACGCCGCAGGCCTGCCAGGAGCTGGCGCGGATGGCGCCGTTCGGGGAAGGCAATCCCGAGCCGGAGTTTCAAGCGCGCGGCGTGCGCCTGGTGGCTGCACCGCAGGTGCTGAAGGAGAAGCATCTCAAGCTCGCGGTCGAACAGGACGGGGTGCGGCATACGGCGCTCTACTGGAACTTCCCGCACCCGGAAATGGCGGCGCTGGGGGCCGGGGCGAAACTCGACCTGGTGTTTGGGGTCGAGACCAGCCGCCATGACCGCTACGGAGAGCGCACGCAATTGATGGTCCGGCGGCTATATGCCGCAGCAGATTCCTCTCTGGCGGCGGCCGGCGGTTCTGTGATAGCGTAGGCTGCGTAGTGGCTCGCCACTTTACCGCTGGGGAGGATGGCCCGCATGGAAGCTCTAGGACTGATTGAAACCAGGGGGCTCGTGGGCTCCATCGAAGCCGCCGACGCCATGGTCAAGGCCGCCAACGTGGCCTTGCTGGGCAAGGAGTATATCGGCGCCGGCTACGTCACGGTGATGGTGCGCGGCGACGTGGGCGCGGTCAAGGCGGCCACCGACGCGGGCGCGGCCGCGGCCCGCCGCGTGGGCGAGTTAGTGAGCGTTCACGTGATTCCGCGTCCGCACAGCGAAGTCGAAAAGATTCTGCCCAACAAAGGCGTGGTCGCCGCCGACGCCAAGAAGTAGAGCCGCGCCGCCTTGACGGCGGCGCGAAGGAAGCTGAGGCAGGTTGTCCGACTCGTCCCAATCCATTGCGGAGGCGCGCGAGCTCATCGAGCGCGCGCACGCCGCTTGGCAGACCTACCGCGATTTTTCGCAGGCGCAGGTGGACGCCATCGTGGACGCCATGGCCGCCGCCGCCACCGCGCACGCCGAACGCCTGGCCAAGCTGGCGGTCGAGGAAACCACCTACGGCCAGGTCGCCGATAAGATCCAGAAGAACCTGTTCGCCTCGGAGCGCGTCCATGCCGCCATTCGCGGCATGCGCACGGTTGGGCTGCTGCGCGAGGATCGCGCCACAGGGATCATCGAGTGGGGCGTCTCCATGGGCGTGGTGGCGGCGATTCTGCCCTGCACCAACCCCACCTCGACCGCCATCTACAAGATTCTGATTGCGCTCAAGGCGGGCAATGCCATCGTACTCAGCCCGCATCCGGCGGCGATGCGCTGCATCTGCGAGACCGTGGGGCTGATGCGCCAGGCCGCCATCGCCCAGGGCGCGCCGGCCGACCTGATCGGCTGCTTCTCGACCCCCACGCGCGAGGGCACGCAGGAGTTGATGGCCCACCGGTTGACCAAGGTGATTTTGGCCACCGGCGGCATGGGCATCGTCAAGGCCGCCTATAGCTCGGGCAAGCCGGCCTTTGGCGTGGGGCCGGGCAACGTGCCCGCTTTCGTGGACCGCTCCGCCCGCCTGGCCGAAGCCGTGGGCCACGTCGTCAGCGGCAAGAGCTTCGACTGGGGCACGATCTGCTCATCCGAGCAGGCGCTGGTGGCCGAAACCGCGCTGCGCGAGGGCATTCTCGCCGAACTGAAAAAGCAGAACGTCTATCTGATGAGCGCCGAGGAGGCCGACGCCCTCGCGCGCGTGCTCATCGTGCCCGAGACCTTCGGCGTCAACCCCAAGTGCGTCGGCCAGGCGCCGCACAAGCTGGCCGCCATGGCGGGATTTGGCGACCAGGTGAGTGATGCTACGCGCGTGCTGGCGGCCGAGCTGGCAGGCATGGGCAAGCAGTTTCCGCTTTCGGCGGAGAAACTCTCGCCCGTGCTGGCGCTGTTTTTCCTCGCCGACCGCGAAGCCTGTTTCCAGCGCTGCCGCGACCTCCTCCATTTTGGCGGCCTGGGACACACCTGCGTGATCCACGCCCAGGATGAAGCCGTCGTCCGCGAATATGGCGCTCGCATGCCCGCCTTCCGCGTGGTGGTGAACAGTCCCGCACCGCAGGGCTCGATCGGCGCCACGACCAATTTGTTTCCGGCGATGACGCTGGGTTGCGG
>JBOGKL010000228.1:0-15141 GCA_050745525.1 Terriglobales bacterium
GGTGGAATTACAGGCCGCCGATGCGGGCGAACGCGAGGCCCTGTGCCGGGTTTTGATCCCCGAGGACGTAATGGGGCCGGAGCGCGAGCGCGCCGCCGACTTGATCGCGCCGGAAGGCTCCGGCGCCGAGGTGCGATTGCGCGGCCCTCAGGCAGTGGGCGCAGATGGCACTTTAGTGGATTGGCGCGATCCTGAGCCGGGTCTGCGCGAGCTCCTGCGCACCAACCCGCGCTACCGGCTCGCATTGGGGCGCGCCTTCCGTCCGCTGCGCGAGATGCTGGCGCGCGATCTCATTCAGGCGGTTGCCTCGCGTAATGCCGCCATCGCCGCTATCAGCGCATTGCCGGACGTCATTCCCAACCCGCTCAGCCTGGTGCTGGCCTTAGGAGAAATGGGCTCCGATACGGTGCTGCTGACGGCCAATCAGATGGGATTAGCCTTCGAGCTGGCCGCTTTGCGCGGTGAGCCAGTGGGCTGGCGGGCACAGGCTGCTCCCCTGGCCGCAATTGTAGTCGGGGCGCTAGGATGGCGGACCTTGGCACGGGAGCTTGTGGGCCTGATTCCTGCCGGCTTTGGACTGGCGGCCAAATCGGGCATTGCCTATTCGGCCACGCTCGCCGTAGGTACGGCCCTATGGCGGTACCCGCGTTCGTCCCGTAGGCGGCGCCGTCCATTTTTGAAACCCGAAACACGCACCCTTGCGGCGACCGGGCAGCGTCAAACAGCTTAGCTTCCTCGAAAAGGGCATTCGGATGAATCTTCACATCACCGTGCAAGTTCCGCGCTCGCCCGATATCAACCAGATCGTGGATCGCTTCCAGCACAAGCTGGAGCCGCTCCTATTTGTTTTTCAGCCCGAACTGGTGCAGTTGCAGGGCCGCTTGGTGCGGCACACCAGCCGCGAAGGCGTGTGTTGCCGCCTGAACCTGCATCTGCCCACCGGCCAGCTCAGCAGCGAAAGCACGGCCCCCACCGCCCAGTCGGCGCTGCGCTCGGCCGGCGCCGACCTGCTGCGTCAGTTGCAGCGGCACAAGCAGCGTCTGCGTGAGAGCCGCCCGCGCTTCCGCCCGCTGCGGGCACGGTCGGCTCCGATGCCTCCGGTTGCGGTGGAAGCCCCGGAACGGCGGGCCGATTTGGCCGCCTATTTTGGCGGCCATTACCAGCATCTGCTTGCCTTCGTGCGCCGCCAGATCGCGCTGCGCGAGCACCTGGGCGAGCTGAAACGCGGCTGGATGGAACCGGCGGAAGTGCTCGATGAGGTTATCCTGTCGGCATTGCAGGCCCGACCCTCCGATCTCGACCAGAATCGCGGACGCTGGCTGCTGCTGCTGTGCGCCGCGGCGATCCGCAATTTGGAGAAGTCCTATGGCGAGCAGCGCCATGGCCAGCAACTGCGTTCGTTCGAAGAACCGGAAACGGGGGCGAGTGTGGAGGACCAGGAGGGCGAACGGCTGCCGCGGCTGGAAGATCGCCTGGCTTCCGACCATGCCGACCCGGAAGAAGACGCAGCTGCAGCAGAAGCCATGGAGCGGCTGGCGGCGGCGCTCCGGCCCCTGCCGCACCAGCAGCGCCATGACCTGGTGCTCTATCTGCTCGAAGGGTTCAGGCCGCAGGAGTTGGCACAGCTTTCCCGGCGCAGCGAGGCTGAGGTGCGCGCATCGCTCGAGCAAGCAGAAGCCGCCCTGCGCCATATGCCCGATGTGCCCTCGCTGTTGCGGCGTCCGCTGCCGCTCGAACTCAAACCGGCAGCGCGACAGGCGCGCCGCCCCCCATCGCTGCGCCCACCCCGAGCGGAGATTGTCCCCCAGCGCACCTGAGAGCCCAATTGCGATCTCACCTGCGCCGATGTAGTTTCCTGGCTATTTTGCTTTTCGGACTGGGCTGCCATCTGCACACCCCGGCGCCTCAGCCTCCTTCGCCTCCCGTACTTCCGGCCGCACCCGCAGCGGTTCTGACCCCGTCGCGTCCCACCCCGGCCATTCGCACCCCTCCGCCGCTCGCCTTGGCCGCACCCAAGGAGGCTGCCCCCAAAGAGGCTGCGCCCAGCGGCGCCACGCGCGCCTCTGCTTTGGTGGCGGCAGCGGAACAGCGCTATGCAGCGGCGCTCGAGCTTTATCGCGAGGGGCAATTGGATGAGGCCCGGCAAGGGTTCAATGCCGCGGTGGACTCGTTGCTGGCGAGCCCCTACGAGATCCCGGCGACGCCGGTTCTGCAGGCCGAGCTGGATTCGCTGCTGAA
Source organism: Terriglobales bacterium (assembly GCA_050745525.1). Taxonomy (GTDB): domain Bacteria; phylum Acidobacteriota; class Terriglobia; order Terriglobales; family SCQP01; genus SCQP01. Next base: position 2,239 of record JBOGKL010000228.1, read on the forward strand.
CCGCATCCAGGCGCTCGAGAGCGACACGCTGCCGGCGGGCGGATTATCGCTCACGCCGCCGCAGGCTTCGCCCCTGAGCCAGATCCTGCAGCTTACGTTTCCGCTGGACCCGGCCACCAAGGCGCGGTTGGAAGCTAAAAGCCGAGTGGCGCTGGCGCGCGCGCGTCGCGGTGAATTGCCGCTCACGGTGAACGATCCGATCCTGCGTTACATTCACTTCTTCACCACGCGCGGCCGCGGCGATCTGCTGCGCGGTTTTCGCCGCGCCGGCCGTTACCGCGCCATGGTGGACAAGGAGTTTGCCGCCGAGGGCATCCCCACCGACCTCATCTACCTGGCGCAACTGGAAAGCGGCTTTGACCCCAAGCTCACCTCCAGTGTCGGCGCCACGGGCATGTGGCAATTCATGCCTGCCAGCGCCCGTGGTTACGGCCTCAAGCACACCCACTGGATTGATGAGCGCATGGACCCGGAGATGTCCACCGTCGCCGCCGCCAAGCACCTGAAGTCGCTCTATGCCGAGTTTGGGAACTGGTACTTGGCCATGGCCGCCTACAACACCGGCGAACGCGTCATCGAGGAAATCGTCGCCCGCACCGGCTACGCCGACTACTTCAAGCTCTATCAGATGGGCGCCTTGCCGCGCAGTTGGCGCAACTACGTCCCGGTCATTCTGGCGATCACCATGATTGCTCAGAACCCCCAGCAGTACGGCATCACCAGCGTGGACCCCGACCCACCGCTGAACCCCGATACGGTCGAGATTGTCCATCCGGAAGACCTGCGGCTGGCGGCGGAGAGCGCGCAGGTGACTGTGGCAGATTTGCAACGTCTTAACCCCGCCTTGCTCCACTACCTGGTGCCGAAGGGCTATACGCTCAAGCTCCCGCAAGGGACCTTGGCCCATTATCAAGCCGCCATGGGGAAAGTGCCCCCCGCGGCGCGGGTGGACTGGCGTCTGCACTGGGTGCAGACTGGGGAAACATGGCGCGGCTTGGCCCGTCGCTATAAGGTCAGCGAGGTGAGTCTGTTGCGCGCCAATCATGCCCGGGCGGATCCCGCGCCGGCTCCGGGAACGCCGGTGGCGTTGCCGCATCGGATTACGCGCTCGTGGTTGCGGCCCTGAACGCACGCAATTAGGCTTGCGGCATGGGCGGGGACTTGCCAGAATGTGGGAGCATACACGGTAGCAGTTGGTGAGTAGCAGAGGCAGCAAGGAGACATGTATGAGCGATCCCGAGGATCCGTTCGGTTTTGGAGATGATCCGACCCCAGGCTTCGAGGAAGACGAAGGCGACGAGCTCGACACCTTTGCGGTACTGACCGAGACCACCGCCGAGGTGCCCACAGCCGCGCCGGCGCCTGCCGCGCCCAAGCCGGCTGCGCCACGGCGGCGCAAAGCCGCGAGCGCCAAGCGTGCGCGCCCGGCGGCGAAAAAGGCTGCGGCGAAAAAGCCGGCGGCCAAAAAGCCGGCGAAGGCGAAAAAGACAATCTCCAAGACGGCCAAGAAATCGGTGCGCAAACCGGCAGCCAAAAAATCGGTCAAGCGCGCCCCGGCGCGCAAAGCCGGCAAAACCGCGCGCAAGCCGGTCAAAGCGGCGAAGACCAAAGCCAAGACCGCCAAGCGCAAACGCGGCAAACGGTAAGCGCTCCGAGCAGCGTTGTGCGCGGCTGCGGCATCCAGTGCGAAGCGGGCAGTGGTGGTGTGCTCTACGGCGGGGCTGTGGACTTTGACTTCATTCTGGACCGGCGTCTAGCCGTCGGGCGTGGACTGTGGACTCTGGACGCCATGGCGGAATTGTCGCGTCGTGGCTTCACCCACATCCTGGACGTGCAGGCGGAGTTCGACGACACCGAACTGGCGGCTGAGTTCGGAGTGGAAGTGCTCTGGAATCCCACCGAAGACGATTTCGAGCCCAAGCCGGACGAGTTCTTCGATCGCACCGTCGCCTTTGCCACTCGTGTGCTCGACGCCCCCGAGGCGATGCTGTATATCCACTGCGCCGCCGGCCTGCACCGCGCCCCTTTGGCGGCAGCAGCGGTGCTGTGCGGCTTTGGCTTCGAGCCCACCGAGGCCATGGATCTCGTTGTAGCGCGCCGCCCCTGCGCTGATTTTCCTGCGCCCTATCGGTCCAGCCTCGAGCGCTGGATTGCCGCCCGGAACCTGTCCGTTAAAATGAATTCATGCTGACTCAAATCGGCCCGCGGGCGGCGGTGCCGTCCAGCCTGGCCGACGCGCTTCGCTCCGGCGATGACAGCGATGCGGTGGACCTGCTGCTCGGCTGCCATCAGCGCATCCGCCATTTCACCGCCCTGGCCCGCCGCCTGGCCGCACCCACAGCCCCGCAGGAGCAAATTGGACCCGCGGCCCAGGCCGTATACCACTACTACGCGCAGGCGCTGCCTCTGCATGAGGCCGACGAGAACCAGTCCGTCTATCCCCGCCTGCGCGCCGCCGCCCCGCCGCGAGCCTTGGCCGAAGCCAACCAGGCCATGGTGGACCAGCATGTCAGCATTGACCGGATAATCGCCCGCCTGCTGCCGCAGTGGGAGAGACTGCAGGCCGATCCCCACCTGGCGGCGGCGACGGCCGAGGATGCCCATCGTCTGGAGGAGGCGTGGCAGGAGCACCTGGAGTTGGAGGAGCGTCTGATTTTTCCCGCTCTGCGCGCCTACCTCAGCGCCGAGGATAGATCCGCCATTCGGCGCGAGATGTCGGAACGCCGCAATATAGGTTGACCACTGCATCGGCAGTGGTGTCTAATGGCAGCTTGTATCGGTTCATCCAGTTCGCAACAGGGAGATTAGTGTGGCACTGAAAATCACCACCCGCACCGTCGAAGGCGTCACTGTGGTTGAGGCTGCTGGCCGCATCGTGCTCGGTCAAGAGACCAGCGATTTGCGCGAGAGCATCAAGGGTCTGTTGGCCAGCGGCACGACCAAAATCGTGATCAATCTGGCCAACGTGGACTTCATTGACAGCAGCGGCTTGGGCGCTATGGTTGGCCTCTACAGCACCGCCAACTCGCGCGGAGCGCGCATCAAGCTGGCCGCCATTACCAAGCGCTTCCATGAGCTGCTGATGATCACCAAGCTGCTGACCGTCTTCGACGTCTACGACGACGAAGCCAAGGCCGTCGCCAGCTTTAATAAGTAGCCGCGATCTTCTTAGTCCACGCGCTGGAGGGTCAGGCCGGTCAACAGCTTGGGGAAAAAGTCCGTGGACTTTTGCGGCATGACGCCGCCCGCCAGCGCGATATCCCGCACCTGGGTCGCCGCCACCGGATGCAGTAAAAACGCCGCTTGCGCGGCGCGCACGCTCACCGAATGCAACGCCTCGCCCGCTTCCTTCACATAGCGGAGGTGTTGTTCGGCGCGCACCATCTCGGGCGTGACCTCGAGCGCAAGATCCAGGCCCAGCCGGTGCAGCAGTACAACATCGAGCGCGCGCTGCTCCGGGAGTGTGCCGGGCAGCAGTGCGGGCAAGTCCAGGCCGGGCTTGGGCCGCAGCAGAAGGATCTGCTTATGGCCGTCGAGAGAAGCCGCAAGCGTGGGACCGTGAGCGGCGGCTTGCTCCAGCAGGGGCCGCAGCCGTTCGGCGGCTTTCTCGTCGCCCGTGGCGATGCCGGTGTCGGTCGTGTCGAAATACTGCCGCAATTTGGCGACCGCCGTGGCGCCGTTCCAGTTGGTCAAACCGTAGATCAGCCGGTGTGTCGGTAACACGACCAGCCCCGGAGCATCCAGGTTGACGAACGCCATCATGGTCCAATCCCAGGGATGGTCGGGCCGATGTGGTGCTTGCGCGTTTTGCTCGGCACGCCAAGCCAGAGCGGTTTCGTAGCGGTGGTGGCCGTCGGCGATGACCAGCGGCAGCGGCGCCATGGCGCGTTGCAGCCGCTCGACGACGCCGGCGTCGGTTTGCCGGAACAGCCGGTGCAGGGTGCCGTATTCATCCGTCACCTCCAGCACCGGGTTCTGCGCCCGCGCCATCAGCTCGCGCTCCACGTTCTGGCTGGGATCGCTGTAGAGCATGAACAGCAAACCGAAATGGGTGCGCGTGGCGCGCAGTAAAGCTTGCCGGTCCAACTTGGGTCCGCTCAGCGTCTGTTCGTGGCGATAGACGACGCGGCGGTCGTACTCCTCCAGCCCGCCGAGGGCGATGAAACTGCGGCGCGTGAAAGTGCCGCCACCGAGCGGCGAATTGAACTGCTGCGTGTAGGCGTAGATGGAAGACTCGGGATCGGCGCGCAGCACGCCTTCCTCGATCCACTTTTCCAGGTAGTTGGCCGCGCGCGTATAGACGTTGTTGCGCTCGTTATCGCTCTCCTGCTTTTCGCCCAGGATCACGCGCACCAGGTTGTAGGGGCTGGCGGCCAGATAGCGTTGCCGCATATCCGGGCTGATCTTGTCATAGGGTTGCGTGACCACATCGGCCGCGTGTACGCGGCTTAGGTCATACCGGTAGGCGGAGAAAGGTCGGATGCGTGCCATGAAGCTCCATTGTAGCCTTGGACTATCTACCGCGCCCGTCAGCGCCGCAGCATCGTTTACACTTTGGAGCAAGCATGCCTGCGCCGGTCGAACCTGATGCCGCCCGCTCGCGACCGGTGGTGGAGCGCACGTTCGCACTGCCCTTGGCCGCGCCCCGCACTCCGCCTGCGGCCGAGGCCCGTGGTCTGCTGCTGCGGATCTCAGTCTTTGCCGTGCTCCTGGGCGCGGTGATGACGATCCTCTACGCTTGGTTTCTGATTCCTGTCTCCAGCCTCCCGACCATGGGGCCGGCGCTGGGGTTGGCCAGCTTCGAACGCGTGCTGGTTCCCATTCTGGCGATCACGGCCGTTATCGGGGTGCTGATCATCGAACGCGCAGCGGTCTTCGGCGTGGTCCTGCTGCTGGTGGGTACGGCCTTGGGTCTGTCGGGCGGTTCCATCTGGCTGGTGCCGGGCGCGGTGCTGGCCTGTGTCTGGGCCGGGAAAAACCGCGCCATGGCGAGGACGGCGCTCGGTTTTCTGCTGCTGGTTCCTGGCGTGGCCATCTGCTACATCGGCCTGCTGGCGGGCATTGATTTCCTGAGTCAACTGCCGGCGCGCGGTTTGCCTTCTTCGATCTGGTATGCTTCGCCGCAATCGCTGGGGCAGGCGCTGCTGCCGCTCGAGTTCCTGCCGCTGGCGCTGCTGGGCGCATGGCTTCTGGTGCGCCCCCCGCGCGCGCCGTCGCAGCCGTGACCAGCGTCACGCGCTGTGGGCGGCCTGCGGCGTAGACTGAAGGTGACGGAGGGACCCATGGCGAGCGGCATGCCCAACGATCCACCCCCGCGGCCGGTCGGGCACGATGCCATTGACGGCGCGCTGCAGACGCCGATTCTTCGCTTTCAGCTCGACGCCGAGGTCCGGCACCTGCAGCAGCAGGATGCCTGGTGGTCCAGCACCGGACCCAGCTCGACCACGCTGGTCAAGCACCCCGATTTGCGCGTGGTCCTGGTCGCCATCCGCAAGGGCCAGTGCCTGCCGGAGCATCGCACGGCGGCGCGCATCACGGTACACGTCCTGAGCGGTCACATCCGGCTGCATCTGCCCGGCGGGGCCGAGGACTTGCCCGCCGGGCAATTACTGGTGCTCGACCGCGAGCTGCGCCACGACGTCGAGGCGCTCGAAGACAGCTCGTTTCTTTTGACCCTGGCCTGGCCCACCAAGGAGAACTGCCCATGATCCAGCGCAAGCGCGCCTATGAGGCGGCCACGCGCAGTGATGGCGCGCGCATCCTGGTGGAGCGGCTTTGGCCGCGCGGGGTCAGCAAAGCCGATTTACCGCTCGCCGCCTGGGCCAAGGAAGTCGCTCCCAGCACCGCGCTGCGCCAGTGGTTCAGTCACGACCCGGACAAGTGGACGGAGTTTCAACGCCGCTACCGCGCCGAACTGAGCGCGCATGAACACGATCTCGCTCTGCTGCTGGCCGCCGCCCGCCGCGGTACGCTCACCCTCATCTACAGCTCCCACGACATCGAGCACAACAATGCGGTCGTGCTGCAGCAGGTGCTGGAAACCAAGCTGGAGAAGCCGAAAGGGAAGATCGCATGAGCACCATCGCCCTGCTCGAACGCACCACCGTGGCCGAATCCACGGTGGCGTTTCGCCTGGAAAAGCCGGCCGGGTTCAGCTACCGCCCGGGCCAGACCGTGGACCTTACGCTGCCGCATCTTGCCGCCGATGTGGCGGGCGGCAACATACACACCTTTTCGCTCGCCGACGATCCTGACGCCGACGCTCTCTGGATCGCGACCCGGATGCGCAGCAGCGCCTTCAAGAACGAGCTGGCGCACATGCCTTTGGGCGGAGCCATCGAGTACGCCGGTCCGTTCGGCGACTTCACGCTGCCCCATCGCGACAACCGCACCATCGTGCTGCTGGCCGGGGGCATCGGCATCACCCCGTTCCGCGCGATGGCGCGCCACGCCGCGCACAGCAAGCTCGGCCATCGCATCTTTTTGTTCTACGGCAACCGGCGGCCGGAGGACGCCGCGTTCCTCGATGACCTGACAGCCCTTGCGGCGGAGAACCCGCGCTTCACCTGTGTGCCGGTCATGTCGGAGATGGAAAAATCCAAGCGCCCCTGGAACGGCGCGCGCGGTTTCATTGACGCAGCCCTATTGGCCGGGAATCTGAAGGAGGCGCGCGAGCCCATCTACTTCATCGCCGGGCCGCCGGGCATGGTAACCGCCTTGCGCCAGACGCTGCACACGGCCGGGGTGGACGACGACGATATCCGCACAGAGGAATTCTCCGGCTACTGAAATGCTCAAAATGTATACCACCACCTGGTGCCCGGACTGCCGGCGCGCCAAGCGCCTCCTGACCGAACACGGCGTGGCCTTCGAAGAGATCAACATCGAGCAGGTCGAGGGCGCGGCCGAATGGGTGGCAGCGCAGAATCAGGGCAAGTACAAAGTGCCCACGTTTGAGCTCGACGGCCGCACCTTCGCCTGCAGCCCCTTCCATGCCGCCCGTCTGCGGCGCGAATTGGGACTGGCCACGGAGCCGGCGCCGGTCAGCGGGTCTTCGGGCGGAAGCTGAGGTGCATCACGCGCTGGCCGCGGATGCGCACCCACAAGAATGGCCCGGCCACCGCCACGCGCACCTGGCGCGCGCCCGCGTAGCGTGCGTATTGACGGGTGATGCCGGCGATCTCGGCCGGTCCCTCCACGTCGGTGAAGTTCACGGTTTCCAAACCCTCGCGGCTGGGCATGGCGCGCATCTCCTCCATCACCGCCATCCAGGCGCTGTCGGCCACGATGCAGGGCACGGGTTTGCATTCCAGCATTTGCTGCAGGGCCGCGACCGCGGTGGCATCCACCACCTGGGTAAAGCCGACGTAGAGACGCCGCCGCGTGGGGGCGAAGTAGAGCGGCAGCATGCCCAGCTCTTCGAGCAGCGGCAGCGGCACCCAGCCGCGGCACTGCTGCCAGGCGCGCGTCTCGGCCAGAGGAAACGTGGGACGCGCCCATTGCAGGGCGACGCCCGAGGCGATCGCGTCCTCGCTCACCGCTCCCTGCCGCACCAGCCACTCTCCGACACGTCCGCCCTGCTGCTGTTGCGCGGCAAGAGCGGCCCGCAACTGCGGGGGCGTGATCAAGCCGTGCGAGAGCAGCAACAAACCGAGCGGGATGCGGTGCGGGCGTGGCGGCCGGGGCGCGGAGTGGCGCAGCAGCCGGCGCGCCTGCAACTCCATGGCGGCCTGCAGGCAATCGGGCCCGCAGCACCAGCCTTGCTGCAGTTGCATCCGTCCCGGCCATCTGTACCAAACGCGCAGGCCGTCGCGTTCGGCGCATTCCGGCCCCATGCAGATCCGGCGCTGACGCCAGGCTTGCCATCCTTGTACCGTGCCGGGCGCGGCCAGCGGCGGCGGCGGCAACACCATGGCGGAAGGAACGCGGTTCATTGTGCCGCTTCCACCGCCGCCATGCGCTCCCGGCGGTGCACCAGGCGGTTGACGCGCAGGCCGTAATTGCCGTCCACGACCACCACCTCGCCCCAGGCGATGATCTTGCCTCCCACCAGCAGCTCCACCGGATCGTCGATTTGCCGGTCCAGCTCGAGCACCGAACCCGGCGTCAGCTCGGCGATGTCGTGCAGCAGCATCTGCCGGTTGCCGAAGCGCAGGGTGACGTCCAGCTCGACGTCGAGCAGCATGTCGAAGCGCGTGGTGCTGGTCATGTGGGCGCGCACACCCGCCGCCGCGTGCTCGGCTTCGGTGTGCGGGCGCTGTCCGACCTGCTCGCGCAGCGCGGCGTCGTAGGACATGGTGAACCCCAGCCGCGGCCCCTCCGGATGCGCGAAGCTCAGCGTCTCGCCGTTGCTGGCCGATTCCACGGCGCGGCGCAGCGGCCCCAGATGACGCAGTTCGACGGTCACCTCGCCCCAGCCGTGCGCTTGCAGGCCGGCGGCGGCGGCCGACACGATGCGGCGCAACACGTCGGCCAGCGCGTCGCGCTCGGCGTCATCGAGCGGAGACGAGCGCGTGCGCGGGGCATCGGCGCCGGGCGGGACCAGCAACTGCGCCCAGGCGCGCCCGTCACTGCGGTGCAGCTTCATCTGCTGAATACCGTTGCAGGCGCCGCTCAACTCGACAAAGGCCACGATCTCGACCACGGGGTCGCCGGATTCGGCCGGCGCCGGCGCCTGCTGCCAGCGCGGGTCGCCGGTCAGGCTCTGAATGGTTTCCAGCGCCGCCGCCGCCCATACCTCGGCGTAGCTCGCGGGCGCGCCCGCGCTCACGACGGGGGAGGAAGCGATGCCGTTTTCTTCGGGCTTGTCTTCGTTCTGTTCCGGGTTCTGTTCTGAGCTCTGTTCCGGGCTCTTGTCTTCGCTCATGACTAGATTCCTTCCTCGGGCCGCTGCAGTTCGGGCATGGCCGTCAGCAGGGCCGCGCGCCGCCGTCCCTGGCGCACGGCTTCGGCCGCGCCCACGGCGCGCCCGGCGATCTTCAGCACCGCCGCGCGCTCGCTGGGGTGGGCGAAGCGCACCACCTCACCGGGCTCGAGCGCCAGCAGGCGGCGGATGGGAATGCGCGCCGGCGGCAGCACCAGCTCCACCGGGAATTTCGCGCCCCACAGCCGCTCCCGCAGCCGCGGTCGCGTGTCGAAATCTTCCTGCCGCCGCTGATAGACCCGCGAATCCGACAGCTTGCGCAACAGCCCGGTCGAGATGGCCGCCGGAAACGCCAGGTTCAGCGTGCCCCGCGCATGCGGCAGCCGCAGCTCGAAGCTGAGCGCCAGGACCTTTTCGTGCGGGGGCATGAGGCGGACGATCTGCGTCGCCGGTTGCCGCCGCTCGAAGACAAAGCGCAGGTCCAGCACCGGCTGCCACACCTGCGCCAGCTCGCGGATGACGACGAGGACGAGGCTCTCCAGAATCTGCTCTTCGATCTCGGTGATCTCGGTGGCCGCGTGCTCGGCGCCGCCCGTGCCGCCCAGCACCAGATCAATCATGGGGCAGGCGAGGCTCAGGTCGAGTTGCAGCGCCGCGCTCACGCCGCTGGGGTTCACCGCCACCGATGCGACGTAGCAGATCTCGGGCAGCCGCTGCGTGAATTCCTCAAACCCCAACTGCTCGATCGCCACCAGCGTCGCCTCCAGGTGCGTGCGCAGATGCGCGCCCAGCACGTGGGCCAGGTTGCGGGCGAAGCCCTCGTGCAGGCCGCCCACCGTGCGCGCCTGCTCGCGCGTCAGTTGTCCGGCCTGGCGGAAGTCGCAGCGCGCGAATTGGCGGGGGCGGCGTTTGCCGCCCGGGCGCAATCCGTGCGCGGAGCGGAAGAGCGCGTCAATCTCGTCCTGGTTGAGGCTTCGTTCCATGGCTGTTTATTCCAACAAGGCCGAGGCGCCCTCGGCTTCCCGCGCCGCCGCCGGCGGCACCGCCTGCTCGACTTTGTGGCGCAGCTTGCGCAGCAGCGCACTGTGGATTTGCGACACGCGGCTCTCCCCGATGCCCAACACCTGGCCGACTTCTTTCATGGTGAGCTCGTCAAAGTAGTACAGGCTCAGCACCTGCTGCTCGCGTCCCGGCAGCTCGGCGATGAGCCGCCCCAGCAGCGCCCGCGCTTCCCCGCGGCGGCACAACTCGAACGGGTCCGGATCGGGGCTGACGGCGGCGTCAAGGGGCGGCGGCGCGTCTTCCTCGCCGCGTCCGTGGTCGAGCTCGAGATGATCGAGCGAAGCCAGCAGGCGCTGATACTCCTCGTGCGTGAGCGAGAGCGCCGCGCACAACTCCTCCTCGCGCGGGGCGCGCCCGAGCTTGTCCTGCAGCTCGGCGGCGGCGGCCTCCAACTCCCGCTTTTGCCGCCGCAGCTCGCGCGGGCTCCAGTCGAGCGCGCGCAGGCTGTCGAGGATCGCCCCCCGGATGCGGAAGCGCGCATAGGTGGCCAACTGCGCGTTGCGCGAGGGATCATACTTGTGCAGCGCGTCTATTAATCCCACCACCCCGGCCTGGACCAAATCTTCCAGTTGCACGTGCGCGGGCAGCCGTTCGTGAATGCGCCGGGCCACGTAGCGCACCTGCGGCAGTTGCTCGAGCAGCAGGCGCTCGCGCTCCCCGGCATCCAATTCCCGCACGGCGTAGGGCTGCGCCGGAGGTGGCGGAGGCAACGGAGCGGCGGCCTGGTCGGCGGTACTCACGGCTTACGACACCATCCCCATGGAATGCACCGCGACTTTGGCGGGAATCTCGGCCGGGGCGACCACGCTCAGCCGCGGCCAACTGGCCTCCAGCATCCGGCGCAGGTAAAACCGCGCCGGCGAGTGACAGAGCAGCACCTGCGGGGCTCCGCCCGCCGGGTCATAGGCAAACCGCTTCAGCCCCTCCAACACGCGCCGGGCGATGCCGCCGCCGCTGCTAGCGGGCAGCGCGGGCTGGGCTTGGGGATCAAAGGCGCGGCCCAATTCTTCTTCGAGCAGCGGCGCCAGCGTGATCACCGAGAGCGATCCGTCGGGCGCGAGCAGCGGCTGCACCAGCGCCCGCCCCAGCGCCTGGCGCGCCGCTTCCACCAACCCGACCGCGTTTTTCTTGGTGCCCGCCGCCTCGACCAGTGCCTCGAGAATCGCGGGCAGGTCGCGGATGGAGACGTGCTCGCGCAGCAGTTGCTGCAGAATTCTTTGCAGCTCGCCCAGGCTCAGGAGCTTGGGCACCAATTCCTCGATGAGCTTGGGCTGGCTGTCGTTGATGGCATCGAGCAGCCGTTGCGTCTCCTGGCGCGTGAGCAGCTCATGGGCATTCTGGCGGATCAGTTCGGCGATGTGGGTGGCCATGACCGCGGTTTGATCCACGACGGCAAAGCCGTCGGCCAGCGCCTGATCCTGCTGCTGCGGCGTGATCCAGCGCGCGGCCACCCCGAAGGCGGGCTCGTGCGTCTCCTTGCCCGCCAGCGCGGGAGCGTCCACGCCGGAGTGGATGGCCAGCAGGCAGTTCTGATACGTCTCGTAGCGCCCGATCTCGACCCCGCGCAGCGAGAGCACGTACTCGCGCGGCTGCAGTTGCAGGTTGTCGGTGATGTGGATGGAGGGAATGATGAAGCCCAACTGCAACGCCAGTTGCTTGCGCAGCGCGCGCACCCGCCCCAGGAGTTTGCCGCCCTGGGCCTCATCCACCAGCGGCACCAGCGCGTAGCCGACCTCGAGCGTCAGGGGTTCGATCTTGAGCAGCGGTTCCAAGGCCTCGACCGTCGCGGCCGTCGCGCCGCGTGCGCCCACGGCGGTGGCCGGCTTGTCGGTGGCGGCGAGCTTCTTCAAGCGGCTGGCGGCAAAGACGAGCAATCCGCCCAGCGCGAGGAACGACAGCTTGGGCAATCCCGGCATCAGGGCCAGCACGCCCATGGCCCCGCCGGCGATCCACAGCGCGCGCGGCCGCGCGAACAGTTGCATGCCCAGGTCGGTGCCCAGGCTGTGGTCGGAGCTGGCGCGCGTGATCACGATGGCGCCCGCCACGGAGACCAGCAGCGAGGGGATCAGCGTCACCAGCCCGTCGCCCACGGTGAGGATGGTGTAGGTCTTCAGCGCATCGGTGAAGGCCATGTGCTGCTGGAAGACCCCGATCAGAAATCCGGCGATGATGTTGATGGCGGTGATGAGGATGGTGGCCATGGCGTCGCGCTGGTTGAAGCGCGCCGCGCCGTCCATGGCGCCGTAAAATTCCGCTTCGCGGGCGATCGCCTGCCGCCGCTCCCGCGCCTGTATCTCGTTGATGAGACCGGCGTTCAAGTCGGCATCAATCGCCATCTGTTTGCCGGGCAAGGCATCGAGGGTGAAGCGCGCGGTGACTTCGGCCGTACGCACGGAGCCGTGGCTGACGACCAGGAACTGAATGGCGATGAGCGCCAGAAAGATGACGAACCCGACCACGTAGTTGCCGCCGACGACGAACTGACCGAAGGCCTCGATCACGTGTCCGGCGGCAAAGACACCTTCGGAGCCATGCAGCAGGATGCGCCGACTGCTGGCCAGGTTCAGCGCCAGGCGGAACAGCGTCAGCAGCAGCAGCAGGCTGGGGAAGACGTTGAACTGCACCGGGCGCAGGATCTGCACCGCGACCAGCAGCACCAGCACCGAGGTGGCAATGCTGACGGTGAGCAGGATGTCCAGCGCCATGGCCGGAATCGGCACCAGCAGCAGGAAGACCAAGGCCACCGCGGCCAGCGGCAGGCTCCAGTCCATGATGTGGGCCGGTTTGCGCAGCCATCCGACGACGGGCGCCGGTGCGGCGCCGCCGCCGGAGGTGTGGGCCGGGGAGGGGGCGGGCTTCAGGGCTTTGGCGTGGACGGGCATCGAGCGTCTCTAGCCGACCCAGCAATCCAAACGCCACGCCAGATTAGAAGCTTCTTAGAGCACGATGTCGGCCTCGTTTTTCGCGCTGGTTAGGCC
>JBOGKL010000229.1:0-14569 GCA_050745525.1 Terriglobales bacterium
CGATGTGCGCCAGCTCGTGGGCGAGCATGGCGGCGAGGCTGGCCTCGTCGGGCAGGCTGTCAATCAGGCCGCGGCTGATCACGATGGTGTGGCCGATGGTCAGGGTTTCAAGCGGCGTGGTCAGCAGGATGCGGCAGTGTACGGGCGGGGCGATGTCGAGCTTGTTGGTGATTTCCAGGTTTTGGACGACGGTGTCGAGAACCAGGTCGGCCGGACTCGGTGGCGCGAGCAGCCCGGCTTGCACCAGTCGGTCGAGGACGTTTTGCGCCGCCTGCAGCTCCCATTCGCGTGCTTCCATGACCGGGGACATGGGCGTGGGAGGCGGCGCCACGGCGTGGACGCCGCTGCCCTCGAGCGCCATGGTCGTGAGTTGCTGCTGGCCGTCGGCAAAGCGCAGATCGTAGCCCCACAGGCGCGTCTGCGCCTGAAAGCGGGCGTGGCGGAACAGGCCGTAGCCCAGATCGCTTTCTTCGGTGTAGATGTAGGCGGGCAGCCAGACATCGGGGCGCACATTCACCCGCCAACTGTCGAAGTGGAGGTCGGGATGGCCGTAACGATCCTGCCAGAAGCTGCCGTTGAAGCGCACGAGCACGTCGCCCTGATCCTCGATCCAAATGCGTCCCCAAAAGCTGCCCTTGTCGTGGGCGTCGAGCGGAGCGACATCGAAGACGTAACAGCGGACTTGGCCGAGGAAGGCGCGGCGGACGAACTGGAAGCGATAGTGCTGACGATCGAAGTGACCACCGCCGGGGAAGAGCATGCCGGCAAAGCTATTGCGGAAGACGTCGAGATCGAGCATGTGGCGGGCGGGGGCGGAGAGGGCGTCGTCAATGGGACCGATCCAGCGGCGCCAGCTCTGCCGCGGTTGGGGGAGAAAGCTGACGGTCGAGAAGCGGCCGCCGTGGAAGTGCAGGATGCCTAAGTAGTAGCGGTCGGCGATCGGCACCTGGCCCAAGACCGGATCGGGGCGCAGGTTCTGCATGTAGGTTTCAACGCGCGGCGTCATCTCCTGCATGCGCTCCCAAAGCTGGCGCTCGTGGGCGCTCATACGGTCCAGGATTTGATCGGCCACAGCGGCACCGGAAGCGGTAGGGCCGATTGATGGGCGCGGACCCGCGACCCCAGCCCCCGCGGGGGCGGCTGCCTGAGCCGCCAGGCAGACGCTGAGCAACACAGCGGCGGCGGGCAGCAGCGAGAGCCGATAAATCTTCTTCATAGCAACGCTCCGTTCCGGTCCTCAGTACGCCAGCCGGAACTGAATGTGTAGCAATCCGGTCCAGTCCACCGCCCTGCCGCGCGCGCGCGCGGGATGAAAGTGAAGTTGTTTGGCAGCTATTTCGGCGCTGTGGTCGAGCCCATCGCCCAGGCCTTGCTCGACGCCTAAAATCTCGACCGTGCCATCGGCGCGCAAGCGCACCTTTAAGATCACGTCGCCCTCGATGTGGTGCTCGAGAGCGAGGGCGGTATAGGCGGGCCGGGGCCAGCTCAAGACTTCGGGCGGCTGCACGGTGCCTACTGAGGCCGCGGTGCTTTTGGCTCCGGGAGCCTCGGCGGGGGGCGCGAGGGAGCGAACGGCAAAGCTGCCCAAGTGCACGGCTCCAGCAGGGGAAGAGGCGTGGGCCGATTCGCCGGAGTCGCCGAAGCCGGCCGCATGGACACGGGCAGAGGCGGGGAAAGCCGCGGGGGCGGTAGCGGTTCCGTTAAAGCCGGCGAGGCCGAGCTTGGCCGCGGGGGGCGGATCGGCAGGTTGGGGCGGGTCCTGTGCGCGCCCAAAGTCTCCCAGCACGGGAGCCGGTACCGGATGCGCCGGTTGCAGGCGAATGCCATCGGGGCGGCCGAAGCGGCCGAGCCGGACTTTGGGCGGTGCGGGCGGGGGCGGCGGCGCCTCCACCGCGGCGAAGGAAAGCGGCTTCAATTTAGTGGTCACCAGCGGCGCAGAGCGGAGGCGCAGATGCTTGGGCGCGGGCCGAGGGCGCGGCGGCACAGGCGGATGGAGCACGACGGGGGCACGCTTTAGGGCGCGATAGCGCATAGGCGGGGGCGGGGGCGGGAACTCGGGCATAGGGAGCGGGTGCGGTGGCGGGGCGAGCATGTAGGTGACCTGCTCGGTGTGGGCGAGGGGAGGCGGAGGGGGCCCAATGAATAAACCCGCTGTAATCGCCAGCGCCAACAGGCACTGCAAACCAAGACTAATGACCAAGCTGCGACGCCGCTGACGCCGTGTTTCGGTCCCCAAGGGTAGCGAGGCACCGGCGATGACGAAGCAGGTACCGTGCCAGCGGAGGGGCGGCGGCAGCAGCGCGGGGGCCACACCGGTGGGTCGGCGTCGGCGGGCCAAGACAGGGGAGGGCATGTCAGCAACTCTGTTATGCGGGATGCGGCGGGAGGCGAGCCGGGTTGCGGTGTCTTCGGTCCAACTGAGATCAAAGTCGTACCGAGATGAAACGGCGGCCTCGCCAAAAGGGGGAATTCCGCTCCGCTTGCGGACGCGGACGCCAGGCCAGCCATCTTGTTTCGGCACTCTGAATTCCAATCCGGTACACAAGCGGAGTTGCTGCCATGAAACGTTTTCGCGCTCGCCTCGCCTGGATCGCTGCCCTGGGACTGGGGGCGGTACTCATGACCGCCCCTGTTCCGAGTGGGGCGCAGTCGCTGCCGGGATACATACCTTGCCTCGGGTGCGCCGAACACCACGAGATCGAAACCCGGTGGCACCGTCCGTTTTTGATCGAGATGACGGGGGAAGGGCTGCTCATGTTCGACCATTTCCGGCTGGAACGGGATGCGCGGGACATGGGGCTGTGCGAGACCGATGTGCTGATTCGAAGTTCGACTGCGATTAATGGATGCCATCGTTACTCGGCGGCACGGGCCTGGCTGATCGAGGCACCGCTGGAAATTCTGGCTTTCACCAGCCCGGCCTGGGGCCTGGAGAGGGATGGTCACCCGCGCTGGGCCATGGCGTTGGAGATGGTCCCCATCATCTATCACGGACTCGCTGTTAAAGCGACCATCCACAGCATTCACCAATGGCAGCGCCTGAGCTACCTGTTGCAATAAACCGCCGTTGAGAAAACCCATGAACGCTACCCCCCCCCTCTCTCGCGCCTCCGTAAGTTCCTGGACCACGCTTGCACTTTTGGCACTGGCCAGTGCGCTTGCCGGGGGATGCGGCGCAGCGCTGCCGGCTCTACCGGTGGTCAGCATTTCGCCGAGCACGGTCTCGCTGCAGGCGGGAGGAGGACAACAACAGTTCACGGCCACGGTGAGCGATGCCGGCAATACGGCGGTGGTGTGGAAGGTGAACGGGCACATGGGCGGCGACGCGGTGACCGGCACCATCACCCAGAGCGGAATGTACGAGGCGCCGGCCAGCGTGCCGACGGGCGGAACGGTGACGGTGGAGGCGGTGAGCGTGGCCAACGCCAACGTCGCGGCGAGCGCGGTGGTAACGATTGACCCGGGCGTGGTGGTGACGCTGAGTCCGGCGAGCGCGACGCTGGGGCCGTCGGCGCAGCAGGCGTTTACCGCCAACGTCACCAACGCCACCAACACGGCCGTGACCTGGGCAGTGAATGGTACGCAGGGAGGCAACGCCACGGTCGGGACCATCACGACCGGGGGCCTCTATACGGCGCCGGCAACGTTTCCGGGACTGAACCAGGTGACGATTACGGCGGCCAGCGTGGCCGACACGGGCGAATCCGCCAAGGCGGTCGTGACCCTGACGCAGACGGTGTCGGTGACGGTGAGTCCGGCCTCGGTGAATGTGCCGGTGGGACAGAGCTTTGCCTTCACACCTTCGGTCACCGGGACCACCAACGAGAACGTGACCTGGACGGTGGACGGCAACGCCGGCGGCAACGCCACCGTGGGCACCATTACCGCGGCGGGCGTGTACACGGCTCCGGTCAGCGTGCCCAGCCCGGCGCAGGTCACCGTCACCGCGACCAGCGTGGCCGATACCAGTAAAACCGCCAACGCCACGGTCACCGTCGAGCCGCCCACGGGCATTACGGTCAGCCCGGCCACGGCGCAAGTGCCGCTGGGAGCGACGCAACCCTTCACCGCCAACGTCACCAACGCCACCAACACAGCGGTGAACTGGGCGGTAAACGGAGCCGCGGGAGGCAACAGCACCTACGGGACCATTTCCAACTCGGGCGTCTATACCGCACCCGCGACCGCCCCCGGGACGCAGACGATCAACGTCGAGGCGACCTCGGTCGAGGATCCGGCGGCCACGGCGACCGCGGTGGTGACGCTCATCACCCCCATCGCGGTGAGCATTTCGCCCACCTCGGCCACGGTGAATTTGGGCGCTACGCAGCCGTTCCAGGCCACGGTCACGGGAGGGAGCGGGAACAACACCGCCGTGAACTGGACGGTGAACGGCGTGGCCGGAGGCAACGCGACGTTGGGCACCATCACCAGCGCGGGGGTCTTTACCGCGCCCTCGAAAATGCCCACGAGCCCGACCGAGACGGTCACCGCGACCAGCCAGGCGAATGCCAACGAAGCGGCCAGCGCGACGCTTACGCTGCAAGTGCCGCCCAACGCGTTCACGCTGCTGCCGGCCTCGAGCACCCTCACCCTGGCCAAGGCGGCGCAGGCGACGGTGACGCTGCAGTTGACCATGTCGTCCGGGTTCAGCAACCCGGTGCAGTTCAGCGTCAGCGGCGAGCCGGTGAACGTCACGGCCGCGGTCTCGCCCACCAGCATGACAGCGAGCGGGGCGGTGCAGTTGACGTTGACAAGCGCGCCCATCAGCCTTGCGGTTTCGGGTGTGCCGATAGAAGTGACGGCGACGTCCAAGGACAGCAACGGCAACCCGATCGTGCAGACGGCGAGCGTAGCGCTGACGATCAGCGGCTGGGCGGGGCAGGTCAGCACCCTGGCCGGCGCCCCCGGCGGCATGGGGTTTGAGGACGGCAACGGCACCAGCGACGAACTCTACCCCACGGCCGTCACCAGCGACGGGGGACAGAACATCATCTTCGCCGACAAGAGCGGACATGCGCTGCGGGAAGTGAACCTGGTCAACCAATCGGTCAGCACCTTTATCGGCGGGCCCTATAACTACACGATCGGCGAGGGCGAGGCGCTGGTCTATGATCCCGCCAATACGACCATCTATATTGCCGACGGCTTAAAGAACGAGATCCTCGCGTACAAGGTGGGCAGCGGCGACACGGACAGCATTCTGGCCGGAAGCACGGCCGACACGGCCGGACACGCCGATGGCGTGGGCACGGCGGCCACCTTCGACTATCCGCATGGGCTGGTCCTCTCGCCCGACCATGCCACGCTGTACGTGGCCGACACCAGCAGCGGATTGATCCGCAAGATTGACATCGCCTCGGCCACGGTCACCACCATTGCCGGCCAAGGCGGCGGGACCTTCTGCCAGCCCATCGGCCTGGCGCTGGATGCAGCCGGGGCGAACTTGTACGTCAGCGACGATGGCGGCGGTTGCAGTCCGGAAATTCTACAACTGGTGTTGGCCACGGATTCGGTCTCCGTGGTGGCGGGGACGAGCTCGCAGGGGCAGACCGACGGGCCAGCGCTTTCGGCCACGTTTTATGCGCCGAGCGGGCTGACCATGGACCCGCACGCCGGCACGAACCTGCTCTATATCGCCGACAACAACGAGGTGCGGGCGCTGGTGCTGGGCAAAAACCCGATGGTCTATACGGTCGCGGGCTCGGTGGGCCCGGGCGCTGCCGACGGGGCGGGCACGGCGGCCACCTTCGATCAACCGGTGAGCCTGACCGCGCTCGCCGACCTGAACGGGACCGGGACCACCAGCCTGTTCGTGGCCGACGACGTCAACGGCCTGATCCGGCGCATTGACATCTCCGATCCTCTCACCGCCGACAGCGACAGCACCATTGCCGACCAGGTGTCCACGCTGGCCGGGCAGCCGCCGCACCGCGGCGGTACGGACGGCACGGGCTCGGCAGCCTCGTTTAACCAGCCCGAGGGGATCGTCACCGACGGCACGATCGCCTATGTCGCCGACGCCTTCAACGGCGGCGTGCGCGAGATCAACATCGCCACCGGCGCGGTCACCACCATTGCCGGCCTGCACCAGGGGTATGAGGACGGGGGCGGGTCGAGCGCGGCCTTCTATCAAAACGCGGGCATTGCCTGGGTGCCGAGCCAGAACGTGCTCTACCTGACCGATACCGGGAATGGGGCCATCCGCAAGCTCGATCTGTCCACCGACACGGTGAGCACCGTGGCCGGCACCAACCAATCGGGGTTCGCCAACGGGCCGGTGGCCTCGGCGCGCTTCAACCATCCGTTCGGCATCCTGGCCTCCGCCGACGGGACCAAGCTCTATATAGCCGATACGGGGAACAACATGGTTCGCGAGATTGATCTCACCACCGGGCAAGTCTCGACCGTGGCCGGCAGCGGCGGCCTGGGGCATGCCGACGGCCCGGCGCTGCAGGCGACCTTCTCCGAGCCCAACGGCCTGGCTTGGGATGCCAACCAACAGAACATCTACATCAGCGACTTTGAAACGGCCGACATTCGCGAGCTCAACCTCGCCACCGGGACCGTCACCACCATCGTAGGCATGAACCACGTCTGCGGCCACGACGATGGTCCGGCGGCCTCGGCCACGCTGTGTGATCCGGCCTTTTTGGCGAGCGACGGCCGCAGCTTGTTCTGGGGTGACAGCGGCATGGGTCTGCTGCGGGTCATGGATTTGGCCACGCAGCAGGTCTATAGCCTCGCCGGCGCGCCCGGTGTGATGCATCAGGTGGACGGCAGCCTGACGGAAACGGCGGGCGAGCTGACCGGCCCGGTGCAGTACAACGATCCGTTTGGCCTCGCGCTGGCGCCCGACGGCAGCTTCATCCTGATCACGAACAAAAACGAGAACGACGTTCGCATCATTCGCTGATGCCGGCAGCTGCGGTGGGCATCCAGAGTTGCTCAATCGCGCTCCAATGCGTCATGACGATGGCAACGGTTGCGCCCGGCGCCCCCGCCCTGGCCGCGGAGTGGTCCGGTTCCTGGGTGGTCAGCGGAGATTGGGAGATGGTGCTGGAGCCATGGCGCGCCACGCGGGCTCGCTTTGCGCCCACCGATCTGGGCTCGGACCCGGACTGGTGCCGGGCGTACGCGCAGATCCATCCCGGCGCGCTGGGCTGGGTGCGGTTGGAACGGAAGGGCGAGGCGCTGGTTCTTCCGCTGGCCATCGAACGGCAGCAATTGCGCTGCTGTTTGGGGGATTTTTGCGTTCACTGTTTTCATCCGCGGATGCTGCGATTGCTGGGGGACCAGAAGGGCATGCCGGAATCGGAAGACTGCTTCCGTGCCCTGCTCCGCACTTTGCTCGAACAGCGGGAGCGCTGGGACGCGCTCAGCTTCACCCTCCCCACGGCCGGCATAGCGTGGCAATGGCTGCAACACGGCGGCGCGCGCGCCCTGGGGCTCAACGCCTACCAGCCCTCGCCGCCCGGCCCGCACGATCTGCTCGAGTTTCCCGCCAGCTTCGCCGACTACACCGCCAAGTTCACGCCCAAGACGCGCAAGAACCGCGAACGCGAACTCCGCCATCTGCAGCAGCAGGGGCGGGTGCGGCTGAGCTGCTACCGGCGGCCGGAAGAGGTGGAACCGTTTCTCCAGGTCGCGGGGGCGCTCTCGCGGCGCTCCTATCAGCACCGGTTGCTGCGCGCCGGCCTGCGCAGCCCCGAACGGCTGCGTCCACGCCTGGAGGTGGCGGCGCGGCAGGGATGGCTGCGCAGCTATGTGCTCTGGTGCAACAACACCGCGTGCTCGTTCCTGCTCGGATACCAGTACCGCGGCCGCTACGAGTACGCCTCCATCGGTTACGACCCGGAATGGGCGAAGTGGTCGGTGGGAACGGTTTTGCAGTGGCTGGTGCTGCAAGACATGTTTGCCCACGACTGTCCCGAGGTGTTTGACTTTGGCAGCCGCGGACCGCAAAAGCAGTACTTTGGGAACCGTCAATTTGAGGAGGGGGTGCTGTATTTGTTCCGCCCCGGCGTGTATCCAACGCTGGCTCGCACCTGCCACCAGCGCACGCGCCGGCTCACGCTCGCCACCGGCGCCTGGCTGGAGCAGCGCCACATCAAACCGAAAGCGCAGCGGCTATTGCGGCGTCTCGCGGGGTGTTAAAAAGACACGCGCGGCGCTGAGTTCCAAGTGGAAGCTGCCGCCTATTCGGGGGCGGCGGCCGAACCACGGGCAGGGCTGTGGCCTCCGCCTCGATTTTGCGATTGCATGGTTACGGCGCTAACATCCGTAGCTAGGTAGGAAGCGCGCAATGGTGTGGCCGCTGATCGCATACTTCGTGCTCGTGGTTCTGCTGATGCTGGCGATGCTGAGCTTGTCGCACTTGCTCGGCGGGCGGCACCGGCAGCCGGCGACCGCGCTGCCGTATGAGGGCGGGGTGCCTTCGACCGGAGGCGCGCAAGTACGCTTGTCGGCGCGGTTCTACCTGGTGGCGGTGTTCTTCGTGGTCTTCGACCTGGAGGCCGCGTTCATTTTCTCCTGGGCGGTGGTGGTGCGCCAGGTGGGGTGGTTCGGCTACATCGAGATAGCCGTCTTCATCGTCATCCTGCTGCTGACGCTGTGGTACCTGGCGCGGATCGGCGCGCTCGAGTGGAGCGAGAAGCTGCCCTCGGAGAGGAAGCGGCCGCCAGCGGCGCCGCGCGAGATCCAGATATGAACTATTGGCTTACCCGACCCGGCGAGCAGAGCGGAACGCGGCCGCTGGAACTGTTGCCGGATGAAGCCGAGCAGCAGGTACGGCGCTCGGTGGTGCTGACGCGCCTCGAGCAGCTCGTTGCCTGGTCACGGAAGAACTCGATTTGGCCGTTCGGATTCGGGCTTTCGTGCTGCTTTGTGGAGATGGCGACCTCGATCACGAGCAAGTACGACCTGGCGCGCTTTGGCGCCGAAGTGATGCGCAATACGCCGCGCGAAGCCGACCTGATGGTGATCGCCGGAACCGTCTTCATCAAAATGGCGCCGGTGATTCAGCGCCTGTACGAGCAGATGATGGAACCGCGGTGGGTGATCTCGATGGGCTCATGCGCGAACTCTGGCGGCATGTACGACATCTACAGCGTCGTACAGGGGGTGGACAAGTTTCTGCCCGTGGATGTATACGTGCCCGGATGTCCGCCGCGTCCGGATGCGCTGCTGGAAGGCATTCTCCTGCTGCGCGATGCGGTCGGGAGCGAGCGCCGGCCGCTGAGCTGGGTGGTGGGCGAGCAGCGGACGGTGCGGCCGCATATGCCCGCCGAGCGGGAGAGGAAACACAGCGTTCGCATGGCGGCAACGGAGTTGAAGAGCCCGGATGAGATCTGACATCGCAGCCGAGCCGATCGAGGGCCTGGAGGGGGTGCGGCCGGCTGCGCGCGAGACCACCCGCGACGGTATTCCTACGCTGTGGATGGCGCGCGAGCAGATCGTGGCCACGCTCGCGTGGTTGAAGCATCAGGCCGCGCCGCGCTACGAAATGCTCTACGACCTGACGGCGGTGGACGAACGCAGCCGCCAACGGGGTCGGGCGCCCAGGGCCGGGGAAGACCTTCCGCGCCGGGATTTCACCGTCGTCTACCACCTTTACTCCTTTGGGCGGAATGAGTATCTGCGCCTCAAGGTGCCGCTCAGCGATGCCGACCTGCGCCTCGACTCGGTTACTAGCGTGTGGCCGGCGGCCGACTGGTACGAGTGCGAAGCCTACGACATGTTCGGCATCCGCTTCGACGGGCATCCGCATTTGCGGCGACTGCTGATGCCGCGCACGTGGAAGGGGCATCCGTTACGCAAGGAGCATCCGGCGCGCGCGACCGAGATGGGCCCGTTCCGGTTGTGGGAAGAAAAGGTCGAGATGGAGCAGGAGGCGCTGCGCTTCGATCCGGCGGATTGGGGCATGCAGCGCAGCCACGCGGATACGGATTTCCTGTTTCTGAACATTGGTCCGCAACATCCGGGCACGCACGGCGTGCTGCGGTTGGCGCTGCAACTGGATGGGGAAACGATCGTGGATGTCGTGCCCGACATCGGCTATCACCATCGCGGCGCGGAAAAGATGGGCGAGCGCCAGAACTGGCACACGTACATCCCCTATACCGACCGGGTGGATTATCTGGGCGGAGTCATGAACAACTTTGCCTACCTGGTCGCGGTGGAGAAGCTGGCGGGGATGGAGATTCCGCCGCGCGCGCAGGTGATCCGGATCATGCTGGCGGAGCTGTTCCGCATCATCAGTCATTTGGTCTGGTACGGCACCTTCGCACAAGACCTGGGCCAACTGTCGCCGGTGTTTTTTACCTTCAACGACCGCGAACGCGCCTTTGGACTGATTGAAGCCATCTGCGGGGCGCGCATGCATCCGAACTGGTTCCGCATCGGGGGGGTGGCACAGGACCTGCCCCGGGGTTGGGACACGATGATGCGGGAGTTCCTCGATTATTTCCCCAAGCGGCTGAAGGAATACGACCACGAGGTCATGGCCAACCGCATTTTCAAGGGGCGCACGCAGGGGGTGGGGAAGATGAGCGTGACGGACGCCATCGAGTGGGGCGTCACCGGCCCCAACCTGCGCGCCAGCGGGCTGGAGTGGGACTTCCGCAAAAAGCAGCCTTATGGCGGGTATGAGCAATTCGACTTCGATATCCCCACCTCTGAACGTGGTGATTGCTATGGACGTGCTGAGGTCCGGATCGAAGAGATGCGACAGAGCATGCGCATCATCGAACAGTGCATGAAGGTCATGCCCGAGGGCCCGTACAAGTCGGCCGATGCGCGCGCTGTGCCGCCGGTCAAGGAGCGCGGGCCGGCGGGAGGGCCGGGGGGCGAGGCGGGAACGATGCACGACATCGAGACGCTCATCACGCACTTTCTGGGCGTGAGCTGGGGTCCGGTGATGCCGGAAGGCGAGGTGCTGGGCGCCATTGAAGGGACGAAAGGGAACAACGGTTATTACCTGGTCAGCGACGGGGGCACGAACTCCTACCGCACCCGCATCCGCACGCCCTCGTTCGTGAACATGCACACGCTGCCGCTGCTGTGCCGCGGCGGCATGATTCCGGATTTGCTGGCGGTGCTGGGCGCGATGGACTTTGTGCTCGCCGATATTGACCGCTGAAACTAACAGCCAAGATGCTATCCGCCGAAGAACAGCACGAGATCGAAGCCGAGGCGGCCCATTACCCCTACAAGCGTGCCGTCGCCATTGACGCGCTCAAGATCGTGCAGAAGCATCGCGGGCACGTGTCGGACGAGGCCATGGACGACGTGGCCGGGTTCCTGGGTCTCGCGCGCGCCGAACTTGACGGCGTATGCACGTTCTACAACCTGCTGCTGCGCAAGCCCGTGGGGCGGCACGTCATCTGGCTATGCGATGGCGTCAGTTGCTGGCTGAGCGGCTACGCCCGCCTGCGCCGCCAACTCGAAACCAAGCTCGGCGCCGGCGAGGGGGAAACCACCGCCGACGGACGCTTTACGCTACTGCCGATCGTCTGCCTGGGTGCCTGCGATCACGCCCCGGTGCTCATGGTGAACGAGGACCTGCATCGCGATCTCGACCCGCAACAGCATCCCGAAGCCCTGGAGGCGGCGCTCAAGAACTATGAATGAGCTGACGCATCCGCTGACGTGGAACATCCCGGGCGACGGAGGGGTCGCGTCCCTGGCCGAGTACAGCCGCGGCGGCGGTTATGAGGGGCTGGCGGCGGCGCAGGCGCTCGCGCCCGAGGCCATCACGGCGATGGTAAAAGCCAGCAACCTGCGCGGCCGCGGCGGGGCGGGATTTCCCACGGGCCTGAAGTGGTCGGTGCTGCCGATGGGCGCCTCCGCGCCGCGGCCGAAATACATCGTCGTCAACGCCGACGAGATGGAGCCAGGAACGTTCAAGGACCGCCTGCTGCTGGAGCAGAATCCGCACCTGCTGCTGGAGGGCATCGCCATTTGCGCGCGCGCGGTGGAGGCGGGGACCGCCTATATCTTCCTGCGCGGCGAGTACACGCTGGCCGCCTCGCGGCTGCTCGGCGCGATCGAGGAGGCGCGGGCGGCGCAGGCGCTGGGCGGGGTCGAGATATACCTGCATACTTCCGCCGGGCGCTACATGTGCGGCGAGGAGACGGGCATGCTCAACGCCCTGGAAGGCAAGCGCGCCAACCCGCGCACCAAGCCGCCCTACCCGGGCAGCAGCGGCCTGTGGGGGAAGCCGACGGTGGTGAACAACGTCGAGACGCTGTGCAACGTGCCCGGCATTCTGCGCCACGGGGCGGAGTGGTTCCAGAAGCTCAGCCGCACCGCCGACGGCGGCACCAAATTGTACGGGGTGAGCGGCCGGGTGCAGCAGCCCGGTCTGTGGGAGTTGCCGATGGGCGTCACCGTGGGCGAGGTGCTGGCCAAGGCGGGCGGGATGCGCGCCGGCTTGACGCTGCGCGGACTGCTGCCGGGCGGGGCCTCGACGCCGTTTTTCACCCCCGAGCATCTCGACGTGCCCATGGATTTCACCGCGCCGCAAAAAGTGGGCGGGCGCATGGGGACGGGCACCATGATCGTGCTCGACGATCACGCCTGTCCGGTGGGGATGGTCGGCAACCTGATCCATTTCTTCTCACGCGAAAGCTGCGGCTGGTGCACGCCCTGCTGGAGCGGCCTGGGGTGGGCCGACCGGCTGCTAACGGCGATGGAAGCCGGACGCGGCCAGCCCGGCGATATCGAAAAGCTGCTGCATCTGGCCGGCTTCTGGGGGCCGGGGGCGACCTTCTGCGCGCTGGCGCCGGGCGCGGCCGATCCGCTGCGCACGGCCATTCAGTTTTTCCGTGATGACTTCGAGCGCCACATCGCCGAGCATCGCTGTCCCTACGCGGGGTGGGATGCCTGAGCCGGTGCACATCATCGTGGACGGGCGCGGCTACGCGGTCCGCCCCGGACAGTCGCTGCTGCAGGCATGTCTGTCGCTCGGCTTCGACCTGCCGTACTTCTGCTGGCATCCGGCGATGGGCTCGGTCGGCGCCTGCCGGCAGTGCGCGGTGAAGCAGCTCAAGGATGAACACGACGAGCACGGGCGGCTGGTGATGTCGTGCATGACGCCGGTGGGCGAGGGCGTGCGCATTTCGCTGCGGCATCCGGAAGCGGTGGCCTTTCGGGCCTCGGTGATCGAAGGCATGATGCTCCACCACCCGCACGATTGCCCGGTGTGCGACGAGGGCGGCCACTGCCAACTGCAGGACATGACGGTGATGACCGGGCACAGCTACCGGCGTTACCGCTTCGCCAAGCGCACCTTCCGCAACCAGTATCTCGGTCCGCTGGTGAATCACGAGATGAACCGCTGCATCCAGTGCTACCGTTGCGTGCGTTTCTATCGCGAGTACGCCGGCGGAGATGATTTCAACGTTTTCAAACTGCGCGACATCGTCTACTTCGGCCGCAAGCAAGACGGCGTTCTCGAAAACGAGTTCGCCGGAAACCTGGTCGAAGTCTGTCCCACCGGCGTTTTCACGGACAAAACGCTGAAGCGCCATTACACACGGAAATGGGACCTGACCATGGCGCCTTCGGTGTGCGTGCATTGCGGCCTGGGTTGCAATACGACCGTGGGCGAGCGCTACGGGCTCGTGCGACGAATCGTCAACCGGTACAACGGTGCGGTCAATGGCTATTTCCTCTGCGATCGTGGGCGCTACGGCTACGAATTTGTGAACAACGTGCGCCGGATCAAGACTCCTCGCCTGCTGTTGAATGGAACCGTCCAACAATCGAGCAGGGCCCAAGCGCTGCAACATGTGTGCAGCCTCCTCACCAAAAGCCGAACGATCGTTGGCATCGGCTCGCCGCGCGCATCGCTCGAAGCAAACTTCGCATTGCGAACGCTGGTGGGCAGCGACCATTTCTATACAGGGATGTCCGACAGTGAATCGCGTTTGGTCTCTCTGATGCTCGAGATCCTTCGTACCGGCCCCGCGCGCACGCCTTCGATGCGGGAGACCGAATCCTGCGACGCGGTCTTGATACTAGGCGAAGACGTGACCAATACAGCGCCGCGTCTCGCGCTCAGCCTACGCCAATCGGCTCGCCAACAGCCAATGGAGGATGCGAAGAGATTGCGTATCCCGCTATGGCAGGATCACGCAGTCCGCGAACTGCTTCAGAATCGACACGGGCCGTTCTTTGTCGCTTCCTTGGGCGCGACTCGCCTCGACGACCTCGCCACGCAAACATATCGAGCGGCGCCTGACGACATAGCCCGTCTTGGCTTCGCTATCGCCCACGAAATTGACTCTTCTGCGCCTGACGTGGGCGGCCTTTCATCTCGGCGACGCTCTCTCGCGCAAGACATCCAAAGGGCCCTCGCAAATTCGAAAAATCCCCTCGTCGTTTCAGGTCCCGGCTGCGCGAGTGAAGCTGTCATCCAAGCAGCTGCAAATGTCGCCTACGCCCTTTGCCATGTAGGAAAGCATGCGGGCTTGACTTTTGCCATGCCCGAATCGAACAGCGCAGGTCTCGCGCTGCTCGGCGGAGGAAATCTGAGCTCAGCGTTCCAGACTGCAAAGAACAGCGC